>JBFKXV010000166.1:0-6191 GCA_041637935.1 Burkholderiales bacterium
AGGAATTGGATGCCACCCTGGCTTTGCTCGAGGCGAAGCAGCGCCAAGCCCAAAGTCGTCTTGCCCGAGCCGCTTTCGCCGACAACGCCAACGGTTTGACCTTCGTGAACGCGCAGACTGATCCCGTCGACGGCCTTGATGTGACCGACCGTCCGGCGTAACACGCCGCGCCGGACGGGGAACCAGACTTTAACGTTGTCGCTTTTCATCACGACCGGTGCGTTGGGTGCCACTGGTGCAGGGTTGCCGCCGGGCTGGGCAGCCAGCAAGCGCTTTGTGTAGGGATGCTGCGGTTGATCAAACACGCGCTCGACCGGGCCGGACTCGACGATCTCGCCGGCATACATGACGTAGACCCGGTCGGCCATTTTGCGAACCACCCGCAGGTCGTGCGTGATCAGCAGCATCGACATGCGCAAGCGGGCGCGCAAATCCTCGAGCAATTTCAACAGTTGCGCCTGCACGGTGACGTCAACCGCCGTGGTTGGCTCATCGGCAATGAGCAGATCGGGTTCGTTGGCGAGAGACATTGCGATCATGACGCGCTGGCGTTGCCCGCCGGAGAGCGTATGGGGGTAGGAACTGAGCCGCTGTTCGGGCTGCGGAATGCGCACCAGTTCCAGCAACTCCAGGGCGCGGGCTCGTGCCGCCTGCTGCGACATGCCTTTGTGAACCATCAGTACTTCGCTGATTTGTTTTTCAACCACGTGCAGTGGATTAAGCGAAGTCATTGGTTCCTGGAAAATCATCGAGATTCGATCACCTCTGACCTGCTGCAATTCGCGTTCGCTGGCACCAACCAGTTGTCTGCCGCGGAAAGTAATCGAACTGCCTGGGGTGTGCACGGCAGCTGGATAGGGCAGGAGCTGCAGCACCGACAATGCGGTGACAGATTTTCCGGAGCCGCTCTCGCCGACCAATGCCACGGTTTCACCCTCGTCAACATGCAGCGAGGCCTCCTTGACTGCGGTGACCACGTCCTCGCCTTGACGAAATTGCACGCCCAGATTCTCGATTTGCAGCAGCTTGTCGCCCATTGTTGTTCTGTTAGCTGCGCGCGGCCGAAGGCGCCGCGTCCGCTTCCGGTTTTGCCGCCACAGCGGTCGGCTCGGGGGCTTTGCCGCCGGCGAACAGCTTGCGCGGATCAAATGCGTCACGCACTGCTTCGCCAATGAAAATCAGCAAGCTCAGCATCAATGCAATCACGAAAAAGCCGGTCAGTGCCAGCCACGGTGCCTGCAAATTCGCTTTGCCCTGCGCCAATAGTTCGCCCAGTGATGGCGAGCCTGCCGGCAAGCCGATGCCGAGAAAATCCAGTGACGTAAGCACGGTGACCGAGCCGGCGAGCGTGAACGGCATGAACGTGAGCGTTGCGACCATGGCGTTGGGCAACACGTGCCGGAACATGATCATGCGGTCGCCGAGGCCAAGTGCGCGCGCGGCGCGCACATAATCGAAATTGCGCGCACGCAGGAATTCGGCGCGCACCACGCCGACAAAACCCATCCAGCTGAACAATAGCAGCAACATCAGCAGCCACCAGAAATTCGGTTCCACCACACTGGCGAGAATGATCAGCAGATAAAGTGTCGGCATGCCGGCCCAGATTTCAATGAAGCGCTGTGCCAGCAGGTCGACCCAGCCACCGAAGTAACCTTGAATCGCACCGGCAGCGACGCCGATGATGGCGCTGATGATGGTCAGTATGAATCCGAACAGGACCGAAATCCGAAAACCGTAGATCACTCTTGCCATCACATCGCGTGCCTGATCGTCGGTGCCCAACCAGTGCCCGGAGTCAGGTGGCGACGGCGCCGGTACCGGTAAGTCCCACGCTACGGTACGGTAACTGTAGGGGACCAACGGCCAGATCATCCAGCCGGCGTCATCGATCTTGTTGGCGACGAACGGATCCCGATAGTCCGCTTCAGTATCGAATTGACCGCCAAAAGTGGTTTCCGGATAGGCGCGAAAAATCGGCATATAGACGCTGCCCTCGTAGTACACGATGATGGGCTTGTCGTTGGCGACGAATTCGGCCGGCAACGTCGCGGCCAACAACGCGAGAAATATCCAAAGCGACCAAAAGCCGCGTCGATTGGCACAGAAATTCTGCAACCGGCGTCGCGTGATCGGGGTCAGCCGTGACGACTTGCGCATTGGGTTGGCTCCTTGTCGCGGCATCATCTCAGCCGTCGCGCCGCTCAAAGTCGATTCGAGGATCAATAACGGTGTACATCAGGTCGCCGATCAGGTTCATCAGCAGCCCCAGCAACGAGAAAAAGAACAGCGTGCCGAACATCAACGGGTAATCGCGATTGAACGCCGCTTCGAATCCGAGCAAGCCAAGCCCATCCAAAGAGAAAATGATTTCGATCAGTACCGATCCGGTAAACAGAATGCTGACGAATGCACCAGGAAATCCGGCGATGACAATCAGCATGGCATTGCGGAATACGTGTCCATAGAGCACACGCCGCTCCGCCAAGCCCTTGGCGCGCGCGGTCAGCACATACTGCTGGTGCAGTTGATCGAGGAACGAGTTCTTGGTAAGCATTGCCAGCCCGGCGAACCCGCCGATGACCATTGCCAGAACCGGCAGCGTGATATGCCAGAAATAATCTGCGATACACGCAGCACTGGCGATACAGCCGCTGACGCCGAGGCCGAGGTACTGTTCCGACTGCAGCCCTCGAAGCGGGAACCAGTCGAGATAGCTTCCGCCGGCAAAGACGACGAGCAGAAAGACGGCAAACAAGAAACTCGGGATGGCTGTGCCAATGACCAGCGCGAAACTGGTGCCTACGTCGAAACGGCTGCCGTCGCGCACGGCTTTCGCGATGCCCAGCGGGATTGAAACCAGATAAACAATCAGCGTCGTCCAGATTCCGAGCGATATCGAAACCGGCATCTTGTCGAGCACCAGATCGACAACTTTGCGGTCACGAAAAAAACTCTCACCGAAGTCGAATGTCAGGTAATCGCCGATCATCTTGAAAAAGCGTTCATGCATCGGCTTGTCAAAGCCGAAGCGTTGTTCGAGTTCCTTGATGAACTCCGGATCGAGCCCCTGTGCGCCGCGATACCGGCCGGTACTGTCGCTCGCGGGTGCGGTTGACGCCAGTGTCTCGCCGGTACCGGCTCGCGTCACCCGCTCGGTAATCGAGGAACCCTGGCCGGTCAGTTGCGCAATCGCCTGTTCGACCGGCCCGCCGGGTGCGGCCTGTACCACGATGAAATTGATCAGCATGATGCCGAACAGGGTCGGAATCATCAGTAACAGGCGTCTGACGATATATGCGCTCATTTACCCTTGCGCCTTTGTTGTTCGGTCTCCACGAACTTGTGCCGTAGCATTTTTCGATTGCAACAGTTCAAATTCGAATCGTTTAATTTCGAACCGGTTTATTCTTAACCAATTTGTTTCGAGCCAATTTGTGTCGAACGATGATGATGACAATTGCGCCGAGCACAATGATGATGCCCAGTGCCGTGTTCAGGCTTATCACATTACTACCTTCATCTTCCGTGTTTTGCGGTTGTTGGTTCCGCGCGCGTTCCAGTCGCGCAGCCTTGGCCTCGTCGAACCACCAGTAGTCGATCGAGGTGCCAGTGCGCGGCGTTACCTCGGGCCGGGAGAATTTGTCCCAATACAGTACCCGCTGCATGCGCAAGTGCCACTGCGGAATCACGTAGTAGCCAAACAATAACACCCGGTCCAGAGCGCGGGCGCGTGCCACCAGATTTTTTCGATCGGGGGCGTTAATGAGTAATTCAACCAGTTCGTCAACAACGGGATCATTTACCCCGGCGTAGTTGCTCGCCGCGGGCGAACTGGCCGCGGCGCTGGTCCAGTAACTGCGCTGTTCATTGCCGGGCGATTCTGATGCGCCCCAGCCCGATACGATCATGTCGAAATCAAAACTGCGAATCCGGTTGATATACTGCGACTGGTCAACCAGGCGAACGCGCGCATCAATGCCGAGGCGTTTCAGATTGCGCACGAAGGGCAACACGATGCGTTCGAACGCAGGGCTGACGAGAAGAATCTCGAATGAAAACCCCGCACCTGTGTCTTCATTCACCAGTTTCATATCGCGCACCACCCAGCCCGCCTCTTCGAGCAATGCGAAAGCGCGCGCCAGGTTTTCGCGGGGCCAGCCGCTGCCGTCGGTCGACGGTGCCTTGTACGGCCGGTGGAACAGCTCAATGGGAACGCGTTCCCGATAACGATCCAGCACGTTCAGTTCGCGCCCTTCGGGCAGACCGGCTGCTGCCAGCTCCGAATTGGAAAAGTAGCTTTCGGTTCGCGCATACTGCCCAAAAAACAGGTTCCGGTTGGTCCATTCGAAGTCGAAAGCGTAGGCAAGCGCTTCGCGTACTGTGCGGTCACTGAACAGCTCGCGGCGGGTGTTGTAGACAAATGCCTGCATGCCGGTCGGACTGAAGTGGCGTATTTCTTCCTTGATCAGCCAGCCTCGCTGCACCGCTGGGACGTCGTAGTCCAGAGCCCACGCTTTGGCCTGATTCTCCAGCCGGAAATCGATTTCGCCGGCCTTCAGTGCCTGGCGAATGACGGTATCGTCGCGATAATAGTCGTAACGAATCCGGTCAAAATTGTTTTGCCCGACATTTACCGGCAGCTTGGCGCCCCAGTAATCGGTGACGCGTTCGGTAACGACGTAGCGCCCGGGTTCAAAGTCGGTAACCCGATACGGCCCGCTGCCCAGTGGCGGCTCAAGCGTGGTTTTTTCGAAGTCGCGCGATTCCCAATAGTGCTTCGGCAGGATCGGCAACTGGCCGACGATGAGGGGTAGTTCGCGGTTGCCGCGGTCAGAAAACGTGAACTTGACCTGTCGCGGGCCAATTTGTTCGGCGCCCGCCACACCACCATAGTAGAAGCGAAAGAATGGCTGACCTCTTGTCTTCAGTGTTTCCAGTGACCAGATCACGTCATCCACGGTGATGGGCTTGCCGTCATGCCAGCGCGCCTGCGGGCGCAACGTGAAGACGGCCCACGACCGGTCACGCGGCACCTCAATAGTTTCCGCGATCAGTCCATATTGTGTAAACGGTTCATCGGCACTGCTGGCGAGCAACGATTCATAGGGGTTGCCCGCGCCGGCATTGCCTTTCGGAATGAACGGGTTGAAGCTGTCAAAGGTACCCTGCACTGCAACCCGCAACGTGCCGCCTTTGGGGGCAGCAGGATTGACGTAATCGAAGTGCCGAAAGCCTGGCTGGTACTTGGGCGTGCCATGCATGGCAATGGCATGGGCCGGGCCCGCGCGCTCGGCGGCGGCTGTCAACTGGCTCAGCCCCAGGCATACAGCGAGCGCCAGCACAAGGCTGCGTGTAAAGCTGACGAGACTGGTCCTTGCCAACGAGTGTGGAGAGTGTTCGGAAAAAGTGCCACGCCAATTCGCCATTGATTGTTTACCCGTTGCGAATGCGTGACAGTGTTTCGGTCGTTGATCGCTTGAACTCGAAAGGAATCGAATGAACGCTTCCGCCCCAGCTGCGGACCTCTTTGGCGCCGACGATTTTATCCGCTGGCCAGTCACCGCCCTTGACCAACACATCGGGCTTACAGCTCAGAATCACCTTTATTGGTGTGTCTTCGTCAAACCAGGTGACCAGATCGACCATACCGAGCGCTGCGACCAGTGCCATGCGATCTTCCAATGAATTGATCGGCCGGTCCGGACCCTTGCCAAGGCGCCGGACCGAGTCATCGGAATTGAGCGCTACAAGAAGGCTCGCGCCCAGCTGCTTTGCCTGGGCCAGGTAAGTGGCATGGCCACGATGCAGGATATCGAACACGCCATTTGTGAACACCAGCGGACGCGTGAGTGGTTCGAGCCGCGACGCCAGTGAGTCGGGGCTGCAGATCTTGTCTTCGAAGTTCGGTTGCATATTCGCACTGTATCGATCAGTCGCCATCATACAGTTGGGATGCGCTAGTGTAGTACTTCACTGTTCATGGCGATTATGTTGGAAGATTGAACCCGCGTTTAAATGAACAAAAGTGGCGAAATCGACCTCAGACAAGGCGCAAACCGCAGCGAGGTACGCCCGCGTAGGGCGGAGCTGGGGCCCCGCGCGTGGTGATGCGACCCGGAAGCGGGATGTCTTCGCACCGAGACAAACGCGGTCTTGCACGCACCTACGCGGTCACATCCCCAAAGGGG
>JBFKXV010000167.1:0-6164 GCA_041637935.1 Burkholderiales bacterium
ACCACCGCGTTAAGAGCGTTGCCTATGGCAGCGTTTTAATCGCGTTGATGATGAGTGCGTCGATCAGGAATGCGCAGATAAAAAGCGATCCAGCGCCTGGTTGAATTTCTCCGGCTGTTCCAGGTTCGACAAATGCGAGGCATGCGGAATGACCACCAGCTCCGATCCTGGGATCGCTTTCAATATCGCCTCGGACATGACGACCGGTGTACCCGCGTCTTGTTCGCCGACAATAATTTGTACCGGACAGGTGATCGTGTGCAGCTCATCGGTGCAGTCAATCTTCGGGATGGCGTGGCAGCAACCGACATAGCCGGTGACGCTTGTTGACACAATCATGTCAGCGACGCCATCGATGACATCCTGGCGTGACTTGCGGAAAGATTCGGTAAACCACCGCTCCAAAGTCGGGTCCACCAGCGCCGACATCCCCTCTTCGGTGGCTGTCTTGATTCGCCCCTCCCAGGCCGGTGCCATCTCGGCCGGCATGCGGCTGGTGGTGTCACATAACACCAGCGACTGAAATGCACCCGGATACTTGAGCGCATACTCCATACCGATCATTCCGCCCATCGATAACCCGACCCAATGCGGTTTTTCGACGCCGAGGCCGCTGAGCAAGCCTCTGGCATCTTCCACCAGTTCATCCAGCGTGTAAGCACCAGCCGGCGCATCGCTTTGGCCGTGGCCGCGGGTGTCGTATGCCAGCACCCGGAAGCGATCTTTGAGCAAATTGATCTGCACATCCCACATATGCAGATGGCACGCCAGCGAATGGCTGAGCACCACCCACGGACCCTTGTCGCCATGAAGCTCGTAATTCAGTTCGATACCGTTGGTTTTTGCTTTCATTGAACGTCCTCCTCGATTGGGCCAAGTATAGCCTCACGGTGTAACATTCGCGCAGCGGGCGACACGTGCGCACGGTTACCGCGCAGACAACCAAATCGCGCACGCTTTGGCACGGGAGGAACAAGTGAGGGTCGTACAGTTTTCAGATCGCGACGGGGCGCGACGCGTTGGTGTCGTAACCCGGCAAGGAAATGCCCTGCAAGTCGTAGGCGGTGCACAAATACTATATGACCTTGCCGCCGAGGCAATCGGCTCCGACACATCGATGCAGCAAGTCATTACACAACGGCTGTCGGACGATGAGGAAGATTACGCAGCAGTAATCGCAGAGAAACGCGTACTCGTGCCGTTTGATCATCCCGACCCATACCGTCAACTCGTCACCGGCACCGGCCTGTCTCATCTGGGCAGTGCGGCCGCACGCGATGCGATGCACAGCAAACTGCAAGCCGAGGAGGCCGAACTCACTGATTCGATGAAGATGTTCAAGTGGGGGGTCGACGGCGGCAAACCAGCCAAAGGGCAAATCGGGGTGGCGCCCGAGTGGTTCTACAAGGGCGACGGCAGCTGTGTGGTGGCGCCGGAGCAGGCACTTGATCTGCCATCCTATGCGCTGGACGGCGGCGATGAGGTTGAAGTGGTTGGTCTTTACCTTGTGGGGGATAACGGCGGCATTTACCGGGTCGGCTTTGCGCTGGGCAATGAATATTCGGACCACGTTATGGAGCGGCGTAATTATCTTTACCTGGCTCATTCCAAATTGCGCGAGTGCTCGTACGGTCCGGAATTGCTGCTCGGCGAACTGCCGACGCATGTCACCGGTCAGGCAAGACTGCGCCGTGGCGATTCAGTCATCTGGGAACAGGATTGGCTGTCAGGCGAGGACAACATGTGCCACTCGATCGGCAACCTGGAACACCATCACTTCAAGTACCGTGAATTCCGCCGGCCGGGCGATGTTCATGTTCATTTCTTCGGGGCAGCGACCGGCAGCTTCACCAAAAAGATCGAAACGCAACCGGGCGACGCGTTCGAGATCGAATCCGCGACGTTCGGCAAGCCGCTGCGTAATACGCTCGGGCCAAAAGGCGAAACCGAACAGCTGGTTCGCGTTCAAGTGCTCTGAGTGAAAGGGCTTGCCGGGTGGTCGCAGACCGCATCCGGCGTTAATCGCTCGTTCTCCTGTCCCACAACGCGGACGCGAAAAGCGGGCAAGCTGACGACACGTTCGAAAACCAAAAGGAGACAAAATTGATCTATGAGCTGCGCGTCTATCACTGCATGCCGGGCCGGCTTCCCGACCTCAATGCACGCTTTGTCAATCACACCCTGAAATTGTGGCAGCGCTTCAACATCCGCCCGGTTGGTTTCTGGACGACCCTGGTCGGCGACAACAACAACGACCTGACCTACCTGCTCGAGTGGGACAGCTTGGCCCAACGCGAGGAGTCCTGGAACGCATTCGTCGCTGACAAGGAATGGCTCGCCATACGCGCCGAGACCGAGAAGAACGGCCCGCTGGTGTCATCTATCACAAACTCGATATTAACGCCGACAGCCTATTCCCAATTGCGCTAGGACCGGCTCGGGCGCACTCAACACGCGCGGCACTCGCGCAATTATGTTGGGCGCGCTGTACGCGTTACGGCGACTCCTTGATGAATCGGCCGTTGGCTGACTGCACCGGACGTGCATTCATCGGATAAAGGCGGCCGAACACGCCAACCTGGGTCGGAGAAATGCTCACCGGCTGCTTCATTACCAGCCACAACACGCCCTCGGTGCAGGGTGGCGTGGTCAACGAACCCATAAACGTGTAGTAGCCACGTTCCGGCGGCAGCAGCAAGTCGAGAGGAATCTTGACGTGGTTCATCACCACTTCACGCTCCTTTTCGAGCGGCAGATGTGGCCACAGCGACTTGATGAACGCGCTTTCCTCGCCCAGTTCGAACAACACGGCGACCACGGCAAGACGGCCGTCAAAGCTGCGATGTACCAGGTGTGCCGACATGTCATAGACACGTCCATTAACGCGCACCTCGGCAGGCTTGTGAAAATGCATCTGCATCAGTTCGTAACGCACGCCGCCGACGGTGATGGCGCTGCCGGCGGGAAAGTTCACCTGCACGGTATGGCCCGTGTCGACGATTCTGAGCGGCGACAGCCGGTACTGGAAATTGATCGGCTCGAGATCGAGGCGCGCGCCGTCGCTGATGTTGATTGGCGATTGCATCATGCCGTCACCGCAAGCCGCCCACTCCGGCTTCAGAACACCCCAGTTGTCAGCCCCGGTGGAACCCGAATAGGTCCATTTGATGTCGTTCATCGCCAGCGGATCGTCAGCTGCGGCCGCGTCCTGTGCCGCGGGCAGCTGGTCTTTGACGGCGGCGCGCTTGATGCCCTTGCTGCGTTTTGCTGATTTGTCCGAAGCCCGCTTGCTGCTTGAGGTTTTTTTTGCCGGCTTGGCCAGTGCCACCGAATTCTTGCGACGCTTGGCCGCTGCTTCGGCAGCCGCCTTTGCAATCTGGGCCGCCGCTTCCGGACAAACGTCCTTGAACACCACGGCACGCGCTGAGTCCGGTTCAATGATGCCGGGAGGCATCAATCCCTCAACGCGGAACCGGCGGATTTCCGACCCGTCCTTGCGATAGTAAATACGGATCACCGGTGTCGACGTCTGGCCCGCGCAGTCGTAGTGGCGCAGCACCTTGATCGATTTGTAGGGATCGGAAAGCCCCTCGGCTTGTTGCTCCCGTGCGTACACCTCGCGCTCCCAGGCACGCACGAAATCGCCGCGCCGAAGGACATTGATGGTATCGGCATAGACGACCTGGTCGGAGCTGACCGAGATTTCCCGCCAATTCGCCGCGCTGGCCTGCAAGCAGGCCAGCGACAGAACAATGGCAATGAAGGTGACTGTCTTACTTTTCATGACTTGTGGTGACATCCCCCGTAATAGAACGCGTGCATCCGGGACGGGCGAATCCAGGCCGCGGGCAGATCCGAACCCGGCTCCGGTTCGATTCATTTCACGTCCTCGTTAACGGTGTCGGACAGAGATTCTTTAGTCGCCAGGCCACGCCGGCCAACCCACGCGCCTGGCCGGGCCAAGCCGGCTCCCATTAGGCCCACAGCGATGGCGTATCTTCCGATTACGACAGTACGGACCATGCCGGTTATTCCGATAGACACCATCCCGCCCGGCACGACGAACGGGTGGTTTTCCCGCCCTGAACAATGACTTAAAATACTCGTTCAGGGCCACCGCGGTGGCCCTCATCGCTGGTCGGGGGGCAGCAGAAATGGACGAAAAACGCGTATACAACATCAACGTCGAGTCGCAGGAAGTACTCGACACACCAGCCGGTATCAAGCAAGAAGTACCGCTCACGGACCGGGCTGAGCGCACCGTCATTGACGGACGCAAGTCAGCCGAGCGCATCCTCGACCGCGAGGACCACCGACTGATGGTCGTGGTCGGCCCCTGCTCCATCCACGATCCGGTGGCCGCAATGGATTATGCGCGGCGGCTCAGCGCGCTCTCCGAAGAAGTCAACGACACGCTGTTGATCGTGATGCGCGTGTATTTCGAGAAACCGCGCACCACCGTCGGCTGGAAAGGTCTGATCAACGATCCGCACATGAATGATTCGTTCGATATCGATGCCGGTTTGCGCCTGGCGCGCAAACTCCTCATTGATGTCAACGAACTGGGGCTGCCGACAGGAACCGAAGCGCTCGATCCGATCAGCCCGCAGTACCTCGGTGATCTGATTTCATGGAGCGCGATCGGTGCGCGCACTACCGAGTCGCAAACGCACCGCGAAATGGCAAGCGGCCTGTCAACTCCGGTTGGCTTCAAGAACGGCACTGACGGCAGTCTGACGGTGGCCATCAATGCACTGCAATCGGTGTCGAATCCACACAGTTTCCTGGGTATCAACCAGAGCGGACAGGTTGCGGTGATCCGCACAAAAGGAAATGCTTATGGCCACATCGTCTTGCGTGGCGGCGACAAGGGTCCGAACTACGATTCGGTCACCGTGGCACTGGTCGAAAAAGAATTGCAGCGAGCGGACCTGCCGTGCAACGTTGTTATCGATTGCAGCCACGCCAATTCCAACAAGGATCACAATCTACAGCCGCTGGTGATGAACGACTGCGTGCACCAGATTCTGGAAGGAAACAAGTCCATCGTCGGCCTGATGCTCGAGAGCAATATCGGGGCTGGCAATCAGAAACTGACTGACGACCCATCGCAACTCAAATATGGCGTATCAGTGACCGACGCCTGCATCGATTGGGACACCACCGAATCGATTCTGCGCGAGGCGCGGCAAAAACTGCGCGATGTGTTACCGCGCCGTGTCCGCCACCCGGCCACGGTGCACGAGTTGAGCGCCTGACTACCATCGCATTGCACCGCGCCGGTCTGGCAGGCCGTTGAAAAACGACTGCGCGGCCTTGATCCGGGCTTGCAACCGGTTCGATCAGAACCGGTTCGATCAGAAACTGTGCTCGTCCGCCTGCGGCGGTCCGGCCCGGCGATCATAGTCGCCGGGCGCTGCGACTGGTTTTAATCGAACCGGTGCGCGGCAGTGCCGCGCCATTTTCGCTCTCGCCCTCATGAACTCCCTATGTACACTCCGGTTCCTGCGCGCTGGTTCCATCGAAGCGAGTACACACCCGGCTAAAGGCCGCTCGCGACGTTTTTCAACAGCCTGCTAACTCTCCGGCTCAATTGAACCGGCCCCGGCGCTCGGGTCGCTGCGCTGCAGAGTCACGTACGATAGTGCGACCAGAGCCAGTTCAACTGGCATGGCCACCCAGACTGCAATTGCCGAGACGAGGTTGATGCCGGGGATCGGTAGCTGACCAACTTGCTCCAGAGACCATGCCACTGTTCCGGGCACCAGAACGCACAGCGCAAGTACCCGCCAGCCATTGCGGCTGGTCATCTTCCACGACGCCGTGAGGGCCTGAAACACGTCGTCCGACTTGTCGATCGCCAGGGCCGGAAACGCCAGCAACAGGCGCGCCGCCAGATACGCTGGCGGCAATATGAGGGCAAGCCCGAATCGCCCGCCAGCGAATTCGCCAACACCGGGCCACAGCAAGGCGACGATACTGCCGAACAAGAAAGCCGCGGTGGCAAACACGAAAGCGATCCCGGCCATAGCAAAAATGAAACGCGTTTCGCGAAGGCCCCACGAAATCGGCGCAAACCTGACCGTCTGCTGGTCGCCAAGCAAATACACGCGGTAACTGCGAACGGCGAACACCACCGTCAGCGCGAACAATGGCAACGTCCA
>JBFKXV010000168.1:0-6145 GCA_041637935.1 Burkholderiales bacterium
GCCCGCAACACTGATATCGCTGTGACCGACGGAATCGTCACCGGGCTTGGCCGCAATCTCGGTCATGCGCGCCGCAGAATCAATGCAGCGGGATTACTCGTCACACCGGGATTCGTCGACGTCCACACGCACTATGACGGTCAGGCGACGTGGGATCCCTACCTCACCCCATCATCCTGGCATGGCGTCACCACTGCAATTTTCGGCAACTGCGGCGTCGGATTTGCCCCCGTCAGAGAGGAACAGTCTCCTTACCTGATCAATTTGATGGAGGGCGTGGAAGACATCCCTGGAACTGTGCTTGCCGAGGGCGTGCGCTTCAATTGGGAATCTTTCCCGCAGTTTCTCGACGTGCTCGACGCGGTCCCGAAAGCGCTCGACATTGGTGCGCAAGTGCCGCATGCGCCATTGCGCTTTTACGTCATGGGCGAACGCGGAGCGGACCACACCAGCAGGCCGACAGACGACGAGATCACGGCAATGGGTAATCTGCTCGAGGAAGCGCTGAAAGCTGGCGCGCTCGGATTCACCACCTCGAGAACAACCAAACATCTGACGCGCGACGGGCGCAACACGCCAAGCCTGAGCGCCGGCGAGGCGGAGCTCAATGGCCTGGCACTGGCGATGAAGCGTGCCGGTCGCGGCGTACTGGAAGTCAACTCCGACTTCGGGCCCGGTGAATTCGAGATACTGCGTATGGCATCGCAGATATCCGGACGGCCGCTTTCGATCCTGCTGCTGCAGGTGAACAATGCTCCCGAACTGTGGCGCCATACGCGTCAGCAAGTTCACCAGGCGCGCGCCGCCGGACTGAGCATAAATGCCCAGGTAGGCTGCCGGCCGATTGTGATCATGATGGGGCTGGAAACCAGCATTCACCCGTTCTCCACGCACCCGGCCTGGAAAGACATGGCGCAGTTGTCACCAGCCGAGCGGTATGAACGACTGCAACACGATACCGCGTTACGCGATGTTCTGGTCACGCAACTACCGGACGACGAACACACGCGACGCGTGCATCAATGGATGCCGCGAACCTATGTAGTCGACGAGCAGTTCGACTATGAGCCGGCGAGCGAAAAAAGCATTGGTTCCTTGGCGGCGGCGACCGGGCGCAGCGTTTGGGAAATTGCACTGGAAGCGATGATGTCGAATCAAGGCAAGCGCTTGCTCGCCCATACGTTCGAGAACTACTCGGAAGGCAGTCTCGACGTGGTACGCGAAATGTTGCTCGATGATGCCACCATCATGGGGCTTGGAGACGGAGGTGCGCACGTTTGCACCGTATGCGACGAAGGTGCGCCCACCTATCTGCTGTCCCACTGGGCACGTGACCGCACGCGCGGCGAGCGCTTACCTCTCGAATTTCTCGTCAAGAAACATACGCTGGATAACGCCATGGGGTACGGACTGCCCGACCGTGGGTTGCTGGCGCCAGGATACCGGGCGGACATCAATATCATCGACTTCAACCGACTTCGGCTACGTCAAGCCGAGGTAGTGTATGACCTGCCCGCCGGCGGCAAGCGTTTGGTACAGCGCGCCGATGGTTACGTGCACACGTTTGTGGCGGGAACCGAGATTGTCTGTAACGACGAGCACACCGGTGCGTTGCCCGGACGTTTGCTCAGGTAACAGCCCAACCTGGCAAACGGAAATCAACCCGGCTTCTGAAAGCCTGCGATCCGTGCATGCGCCGGCACCCGCATCCGATTGCCGACTGGATTGCCCGCAATAACACCGTTGCCGTTCCACCACTGCACCAAAACTCGCGCTGCGTCACAAGTGTCCTGCGTATCTCATTGACTTCCAACGCGCGACACTAAGTTGAAACTCAGGATAACGACACACTGCATCACCGCATGTGGGTCGTTAGCGTGTTTCCCCACAGTCAGGCCAGCCGCGAGTCGTGCCTGCCGCGGCATGTTTTCTGCTTTACCAATCGGCTGACAAGACTGCGGTCAATCGCACCAAAGCCAACCATGAGAGAGCATATCGAATCCCTGCCAGATGCGGTCATGATGATTGCCGAGAACGGCGACATCATTGCGGCAAACTCTCTGATGCAAGGCTTGCTCGGTTATTCTTCGGAAGAACTGCTTTCAAAGAAAGCAGAGGATCTCGTGCCCGAGACGTTGCAGGACGATTACGCGGCTTGGCGAGTACGCTTGTTCGAGGTGACCGACGACGCGCAGCTGTCTCAAGTATCGCATGTGCAAGACACGCGGGCGCTCAACAAGGATGGCAGCGAGATTGCGCTCGACATCAGTCTCAGGCGTTTCTATTCGGATGAAACCGGCCCATGTCTGATCGCCTCGTTTCGCGAGGCAGCGAAGCGGCAGATTCCCCTTACCGATAAAAAACCTCGTGATCCGCTGAACGAAATTGCCGATCAGACGCGTTTCATGGAGTCGGTGAAACTTGCGGTAGCCAACGCTCAAGCCGAGGGCCGCTTTGTCGCGGTACTGACCATCGATACCGGACAGCATCGAAAAATTATCGATACGCTGGGACGCGATGCAGGCGACGATTACCTGCGGGAAATGGTCACGCGCATCTCGCGGATCAGCCGCAAGCAAGACACCATGGCGCGCTTGGCGGGCGATGAATTTGCAGTGCTGATTCAGAGTCTCAGCGACCCCGACGTCGCCAACAAACTGGCGGTGAGGATTCAGTCTTTTCTGAGCGCGCCGATCTACATCGGCGAACACAGTTTCGCGCCTCGACCCGATATTGGCGTCAGTGTGTTTCCGACCGATGCCACAGACGCGGCGGCGCTGCTGCGCAACGCTGATCTTGCAGTGCATAACGCGAAAAAGGCGGTCAACGGCGGCATCTCCTTTTTCTCCGAGGAGATGGGTGAACGGGCTCAGCAACGCCTGACGCTTGAAAGCGATCTTCGATCGGCTATCTTCAAGGATGAGTTCGTTGTTCACTTCCAACCGTTTTTCGAACTCGACTCCGGGAATTTGTTTGGTGTTGAGAGCTTTCTGCGCTGGCAACATCCGAAACTTGGGACCATCGAACTGCGCGATTTCATGCAAATTGCCGACGAGACCGGAATGGCGGCGCCGCTGGGTGAAACCGCCTTGTGGTTGACATTCGAGGCGATTCGCAAGTGGAAAGCGATGGGGCATTGGCCACTGCGCGTGGTACATAGCCTGTCGCCGCGACAACTGGCCCGGGCGGACTCCCTGCTCAGGCAACTACGCGGACTCTTGCTCGACTCCAAAATCGATCCGCAACATGTGCAGTTCGCAATTCACGAAACGGACATGCCGCTGACGGAAGACCAGATCACCGCATTGCTGGAGATATCGGAAATGGGGTTCAGGGTCTGCGTCGACGAGTTTGGCACCGGCGCTTCCGCACTGACCTATCTATTCGACATGCCGGTGCACACGGTCAAATTCGCTCCGGGTCTGGTGGCTGAATCGATCGACAACGAACACAACCAATCGGTGCTCGCGGCCACGGTACAGATGGTGCATGAGCTCAATATCGAAGTTATCGGAGGCGACATCGAGTCAGACGCGCATCTCGAGGCCGCAAAAAAAATCGGCTGCGATGCCGGCCAGGGTGACTGGCAATGTCCGAGTCTGAACTTTCAGAAACTGTGTAAAGCGGTTTTCAGCGGCAACCGGACTGCCCCGGCCAAAGCCGCGCCTGGAGATACGGGCACGCAGGAGAAGTCGGTCTCCGAGACGCAGAGCTAGGCGCGCCTCAGCGGCTGCGCAGGATTTCTTGTTACGGTCCAGGTTCCCGGTCCGCGAAATCTTTACGCGCCGGAGAGATAGCGCCAAACGGTATCGCATCGGTGACTGGACTTGGCGCCCCGGTATGCCAACGTATCCGGATTTCGCCGCGTAAAAACGCTTCGACCGGCGGTTGGCAGGTCATCTGATCGCCATTATCGATCAATGGTTTAAAGCCATCGAGCGAGGCAATCCAAAGGCACACCGTTGCGCTATCGTCGGCCGCCCATCTTCGTCTGTAGATGACCGCAAGTGCAGGTAGGGCACACACCGCCCGTATTTCTGCCCACCCTTGACACCCTTTCGAGAGCAGGCGTGCGGCGCAGGCAGCCCCGGCGATGCCTCGACTGCACTCACATAACCCACGGAAAATACTCAAGAATGCCAATGTCTGACCGATTTGGACTGGTAATGACATGTGGTGCGGCACCCGATCGGCTTGAATCGGACAGGAATCAGTTGCAGGCAGCGCTTCGCGTCTTCAAACGGTGCCGGCGCGATGGCTGGATTTGACTAGCACGGAGTTTGCTCTTACCTGCTGGGAAAGTCGCTAGCAGCAAGCAGCAGGCACTAAACAACAGCATCGCCCGCGCGACGCGGCACCCGAGTCAGAAACGCCCAAACCACAAAAAGCGAGTTTACACATGGACGTAAGTCACGACCTCAGTCTCATGGCACTGATCGGTGAAGCCAGCTTCCTGGTTCAGTTAGTCATGGCGATTCTTCTCGGCATGTCGGTCATGTCATGGTGGTACATATTCCAGAAAATATTCGCATTGCGCGATACGGTGGAACAAACCAACCTTTTCGAAACAAAATTCCTCGCCAGCTCCAACCTGATGGAGCTTTATGACGAGGCGGCCAAAACGGAAGATCCCAGCGCCAGCCTGCGTCGCATTTTCGTTTCCGGATTCCGTGAATTCACCAAGCGCCGCAACAAAAGCGACAAGCCACCGAGTGCTGCGCAGCTGGACGGCACGCGTCGCGCGATGCGCGCGACCTACCAACGAGAGATGGACCGGCTGGAGACCAACTTGTCGTTCCTGGCGACCGTCGGATCGGTTAGCCCGTACATCGGCCTGTTCGGCACGGTATGGGGCATCATGAATTCGTTCCGCGGTCTGGCCAATGTCGGTCAGGCGACGCTTGCCAGTGTCGCACCAGGCATCGCAGAGGCGCTGGTTGCGACCGCAATGGGCTTGTTCGCTGCCATACCGGCTGTCATCAGCTTCAATCACTTCGTGCGCAACCTTGAGCGGCTGTCGACACGTTTTGACAGCTTCATGGACGAACTGTCCAACACGCTGCAGGCCGAGGCCGAGCCCGAAACGTTCGAGGAGGCGGCTTAGATGGCGATACGCCGCCGGCCACGACTGGTAAGCCAGATCAACGTTGTGCCTTATATCGATGTCATGCTGGTTTTGCTGGTGATCTTCATGGTGACCGCACCCATGATCACGCCCGGTATCGTCAACCTGCCTTCGGTTGGCAATATAAACAATCCACCGGCCGAACCAATAGAGGTACAAATCGCTGCAAACGGATCGATATCGGTCATTGATCACGACATATCCGGTTTCGCTCGACCCGTCAGCCGCAAGGAGCTGGCCGAAGTGATTCGCTCGAAACAGCAAGACAAGCCACAACAGGCGGTCATCATTACCGCCGACAAGGAGATCAAATACGACCTGGTGCTCAAGACCATGGACCTGCTGATCCAGCATCAGGTCGAAAACGTCGGCCTGCTTGCCCTGCCGAAGTCATGATGTCACGGTTTTTGCGAACCATCCCGATATCGATTTACCCGATGTTAATCAACCCGGTATCAATCAAATCGGTGCAAGCTCGATGAACACGCTGCCGCTCGGTCCTGTGCGATGGTTCGCAGACGAGCCCGAACCCAAGCCGGTCACGTCCGGTGTTCTGACGTTCGCGATTCATGCTGCATTCGCTGCGATGCTGTTCCTGAGCATGAGCTGGCAGCAGCGCATCGAGCCGCATGCGTCGGTGAAGTTGTGGCAATCGCTGCCAACCACGACTGTCAAGCGTACCAAACCAAGCAGACCCAAACCCGCACCGCCACCACCGGAGGTCGAAGCCGTGCCTGAACCGGCACCTCGGCCAGCACCAGTTGCTACACCGCCACCGCCGAGCGCAGCATTAGCACCACCACGGGCAGATCTCGCGGCACCGATTCGGGAACGGGTCGAGCAACCGGCTCCGCAGGCAACTAATATCGTTCCCGTTGAGCCACCACCGCCGGTGGCGGTGACACCGCTCCAGGAGCAACCAGCACCGCAGCCCGCAATCGACGTCGAAGCAATGAAACGCGAGCGCGCGCTGGCGCTGGCAGAGCTGCTCCGCGAAGACGAGACAACACGGCTCGACGA
>JBFKXV010000169.1:0-6145 GCA_041637935.1 Burkholderiales bacterium
CCGCAGAGTACCTCCATGACCTGATCTTTCCGAGCCGGCCAGGCCGGCAGGGCTTCCCGCCCGAGGTAGCCGAGGAAATCCTCGCTCTCAAAAACCTGCATGAGGAGCGCTATACGAATGTATTCCAGACTGTCTGGGATCCGTTCGACCAGATGTACCGCGACAAGTCCGGCGAAGGTGAAAAGCAAAAGGAAAAGGACAGAGAAAAGCGGAAGCGCGAACAAAACAGTTCGTCGGAAACCATGGAATCAATCTACAAAACGCGCGACAAGCAAGTTGCCGAAACACCGGCCGAGGAACAGAAATACAGTGCCATGGTCGCACAGATGCTACCCGAGTCGGTGCGCAAGATACTGGCCCGCGTCAGGATCGCCCGCGCCCAATCCGGACTGACCGTTACCCTGCCCCCACCAGAATCGGAACTGGACGAGTTGTTGCTTGACGCAGAATCCTTGCTCGAGGAAGAACATTTCAACTCAGGAACCGCGTTACTCGAGCAGATCACGACGCTGTTTCCCGATGAATCGCCGTTTGCCTATTTGCGCCTGATGGAGATATATCATCTCATCCAGCGTCCGGAAGACTATCAGTGGGTCAATCAGCGCCTGTGTGAACAATTCAACTGCTCGCAGACGGAATGGATCGACGACCACCGGCAGTTCAGAGCTGAGCTCGACCAGCTTGCGGAATCATTCCTCATCAGTATGCGTCAGGAATAATCGCTGGCGTATCTCACGCGACAAGCGATGCGCAAACGAACTCGCCCGCATCGCGTTGCCGCAGGCAATAATGCTGCACTCCCGTTATCACATCATGCCAGCACGTAGCTGGTCTTCACCGTTGTGTAAAACTCCTGCGCGTAACGTCCTTGCTCGCGCGGTCCGTAGCTGGAACCTTTTCGCCCGCCGAATGGCACGTGATAGTCAACCCCCGCCGTTGGCAGATTGACCATCACCATACCGGCCTGACTTTTCTTGCGAAAATCCGCAGCGTGTTTAAGCGACGACGTACAAATTCCGGATGAAAGACCGAACGGCGTATCGTTGGCGATGGCAAGCGCGTCGTCATAGTCATTTGCCGCGATCACCGTAGCAACCGGGCCGAACACTTCCTCGCGGTTGATACGCATGTCGTTTGACGTATCTGTAAACAGCGCCGGTTCGAGATAGAAGCCCTCGGTGTCACGTTTCAGTTGATTGCCGCCATGGGCAAGTGTGGCGCCCTCTTTCTTGCCTTCCTCAATGTAGAACAGGTCCTGATTGAGCTGGTTCTTGTCGACCACCGGGCCGATATGGGTTCCCTTCTTGAGCGCATTGTCGACGGTCAAGCCCTTGAGGCGATCGACCATTGCGGCGACGAACTTGTTATGGATGCCCTTGGTAACAATCAGCCGCGATGACGCTGTGCAACGCTGGCCGGTGGAAAAGAACGCGCCGTTCACTGCGCACTCGACCGCGGTCTTGAGGTCGGCGTCATCGAGCACCACCAGCGGGTTCTTGCCGCCCATTTCCAGTTGGAACTTGGCCATACGCGCCACCGCGCTTGCCGCGACCTTGCGGCCGGTGTCCACCGAACCAGTGAAGGTAATTGCATCAACCCGCGGATCATTGACAATCGTGTCACCGACAACACTGCCGCGACCCATTACGAAGTTGAACACCCCTTCGGGCATGCCCGCCTCAACGATTATCTGCGCCATCGCGTGCGCAGTTCCCGGGACCAGATCGGCAGGTTTGAACACGACACAGTTTCCATATGCCAGCGCCGGCGCGCATTTCCAGGCCGGAATCGCCGCCGGGAAGTTCCACGGTGCAATGATGCCGACCACGCCGAGCGGTTCACGCACCAGTTCGACATCGATTCCGGGACGTACTGACGGCAGCAGTTCGCCAGCGCGCCGCAATACTTCGCCACCAAAGAACCGGAAAATATGTGCTGCGCGCGTCACCTCACCGATGCCTTCAGGCAGGGTCTTGCCCTCTTCGCGCGACAGCAACTCACCGAGCTCCTGACTTCGGGCGAGAATCTGCAGGCCGATCTTGTCGAGCAAATCGGCTCTGGCCTGCACACCGAAGTTCGCCCAGCCGGGTGCTGCCGCACGGGCGGCCTCTATTGCTGTTTCTGTCTGCGCCTTGTCTGCCTGCGCATACTCGGCAACGACGTCAGATGTGTCTGAGGGATTGATGTCTTGCGAACTGGTCGCGCCCTCGACCCATTCGCCGGCGATGTAGTTGCGGTAATTTTGCGTAGCCATGCTGCCTCCCCGTCTGGTTGAGGCAGCGATGCTAGCCAACCGATGCCATGTCAGTCAAATAGCGGCCAGCGAGGCCAGCCCGATATACCGTGCGCAGGTAAAACATCAACAACGGTCGCGATTCAGCGCAAAGTCTGGTCGCCACTGGACGCGGATGTGCCGCCGCGCGCCGCTACACTGCAACCGTGACATCCGCTGCTGCACCCGGTCCCGCAGGCAGATTCCGGCGCCGCATGCCGCGCTTTCGAAGCAACGGCGTAACGCCAGCTGGTGGCGGATGCGCCGCGGCCCAGGCGCTGCGCGACCGAGGCACGCGCGCCCTCAATGAAGCGCGGCATCACTATCCTTATCACGTGGTAAACGCTGACAATACCAATTACGCCGATGAGGGCGGCTTCAATAACCGGATAAAGACTCATGCAAAAGAGCTCACAACTCGAAAAGTAATAAATGATGCCAGGTATGCCAGACCGAACAAATAGACCACCGCCGTCGCGACCACACCCCAGGAATTCGTTTCGCGATGCATCACCGCAAGCGTTGCCAGGCATTGCGGCGCGAACACGTACCAGGCGATCAATGACATACCGGTTGCCAGCGACCACTGTGAAGATATGATCGGCAGCAATTGCGAAGATGCATCCTCAGCCGCTGCCGAGATCGCGTAAACCGTACCCAGCGCGCTCACTGCCACTTCTCTCGCGGCAAGCCCCGGGATCAATGCGACGCAGATTTGCCAATTAAATCCGATCGGCGCAAACAGCCACTCGACCGAATGGCCGATGCGACCGGCAAGACTGTAGTCGATAGCCGTTCCCGTCCAATCGGCGGGCGGTGCCGGATAGCTCGACAGAAACCACAAAATGACGGTAATCGAGAGGATGATTTTACCCACTCGCACCATAAACAGGCGGCCACGTTCCCACAGACCAATCGCGATGTCCCGCGGGTGAGGCAGCCGATAGGAGGGCAGTTCCAGCATCAGCGCATGTTCGTGGCGGTCGCCGCGCAGAAGCTTCATCACGTAAGCGACGGTTAATGCACCGACAATGCCAGCGATATACAGCCCAAAAAGCACCACCCCGCCGAGATTGAACACACCGAGTACGGTTGTGTCCGGAATAAACGCGGCGATCAGCAGCGCGTATACCGGCAGCCGCGCCGAACACGTCATCAGCGGCGCAACGAGTATCGTGGCGATGCGGTCGCGCGGATCCTGGATGGTGCGCGCGGCCATGATGCCGGGTATCGCACAGGCAAAGCTCGACAGCAGCGGGATGAAAGAGCGCCCCGTCAAACCCGCGCCGACCATCATGCGGTCGAGCAAGAACGCGGCGCGTGGCAAGTAGCCGGATTCCTCGAGTATCAGGATGAACAGGAACAGAAACAGAATTTGCGGCAGAAAAATGATCACGCTGCCAACCCCGGCGATGATGCCTTCGACCAGCAAGCCGCGCAAAGGCCCGTCCGGCAAAGCACCGCCGACGAAGCTGCCGATGATCTCGATACCGCCGTCAATCGCGTCCATGAACGGGGCTGCCCAGGCGAACACTGCCTGAAACATGAAGAACATCACCATCGCCAGGATCACCAGGCCAGCGACCGGGTGAAGCACGATACGGTCAATCGCTTCGTCAACACTGGCGGTGCGACTGGGCATCATCACAGCCGCTGCGAGCATGCGGTTGACTTCAGAATGCAGATCCGCGTCAGCCGGCAGACCCGCAGTCGCGGCTGGCAAATCCTTTTCCATTCGTGAAATCAGCGCCGCCGCGCCGCCATGCCGCACGGCAACCGTCTCGACCACCGGAATACCGAGCTCTTTTTCCAGACGTGTGACATCGATGCGAATGCCTCTTCTGCCTGCCGAATCACTCATGTTGAGCGCAAGAATCATCGGCAGGCCAAGCCGCTGCAACTCGAGCACGAAGCGCAAGTGCAACCGCAGATTGGTCGCGTCGGCAACGCAGACAATCGCATCGGGTTGCTTTTCGCCCGAAAATCGACCGAGACAGATATCGCGCGTGATTTCCTCGTCCGGGCTCGCCGCGGTGAGGGTATAGGCACCCGGCAAATCAAGCACTTCAAAGATTTTGCCCGAAGGTGTTTCCAGCCGGCCCGCTTTGCGCTCGACCGTGACGCCGGAATAATTGCCGACCTTCTGGCGGCTCCCGGTCAGAAGATTGAATAGCGCCGTCTTCCCACTGTTGGGGTTACCGACGAGCGCAATGCGTTGGGCAGACATGACTACAGAAACAAGAAGTTAGTCTAGCTGGCCGCGTCGACCATCACACGGCTGGCTTCACCGTAGCGCAGCGCAAAGCGGGTAAAGCCCACCTGTACCAGCAAGGGGTCACCGCCAATCGGGCCAGCAGCCACGATGCGCACCGGCTCACCCCTGACGAAACCGAGATCGCGAAGCCGGGCGGCAATCATGTCCACCGGCGCCCGGTCGTCGACATGACTGACCTGCGCCTGAGCACCGAGGGGCAGGTCGGAAAGCCGTTTGGTTAGCCTGTTGGTGGTCGACGCCATGAGCCGATGTGCATGAAGGTTATTGCGAATGATTTTCATTATACATCCGGCGATCAGCGCCGCAACTGCTTGAACGCCTCCGGTTCCCACGGCCGGATCGCCAATAGCAGGCTGGCCGGGCGCCGCTCGCCAAGCGGCAGGTGCTTGTCGTCGTCGTGCATCTCCGCGAAATCCCGGCCAATGCGTTTCAGGCGGTTGATAATCTGCGCTGAAGACGAAGACGATATCAACGCGTTGATCAGGGTTACATGCTCGCCCGGACCGTCGAAGTGCGAGCGGAAATAATCCTCAGCGCCAGTTGCCTTGACGTATTGCAGAATCGGGCCATTGGCACGCCAGGAAAATGTTCGTGAAACCAGTAATTTGATGCGGTTGTTGGGGAGCAGTTGCAGAAACCGGATGCGATCCAACTCGAGCAGTAGTCGAATACATTCGCTTTCCGATATGTCGTAAATGGCGATTATTTGTTCCAGCGTGAGATGGTTGAGGACGCAAACTGCAACAATGAACAGCTTGGTGTCACTGAGAATCCGCCGCTCCTGCTCCTCAGTCAGCTGGCTGATGTAATTCTTCTCACTGTCTACCTCCCTGGCGAGTTCGCTGAAACTGATCTCTGCCAGCTGACACACCTGCTCGAACCGCTCCAGCGAGAAGTCCTGCTTTGAAAACATTCGCTTGACCGTCGCCTCACTCAGGTCCAGCGCTTTGGCGACCTGTGCGTAATTGATGCGACGTGCTTTCAGAACGCGTTTCAAGCCACTCACCATGGCAGTTGTTTCCGACATTCACGCTCCCCCTTTGGTCTCCGAAGTACCAACATTTAATACCAAAAGAATACCCGGCATCGACTGTCAACGAACCGGTTTACTCGCCGCCGCGATGCAAACACACTGCGCCCATCACAACACACGCAACGACAAGGAGACAACCAGGATGCCCGAGGGATCACGTGCTGCGGCCATACCGACTACCTCGAGAGCGAGCGAAACCAGCTCCGGGGCGCGCCATGACCCCGGGCGCATATTGCTAGAGGCAATCAAGAACAGCACCACACGCATGGACCAGATTGTCCTGCGGCGTATCGGTCTGAATGATCATCCGCCCAGAAAATTGAAGTAATCCCGACTGGTGGGTAGCGCCACTTGAGCTCCCGGAGGCGCCGGGCAACCCACCTTTTAAGCACCGGCTGTTGGCTCAGCCGGTTCTTTTTTTGCCCGGCAATAGCCTGGATTTCGGTCACCGTCAGGACGGTCGCGGCGTGCGACAATAGCGCCCTTTTCAGCAAGCTACACCGATGCAGAACTCTTCTTTGGCCGCGCGTGATGCGGTTCAACAACTCAATGTCTCGCGCATCCG
>JBFKXV010000170.1:0-6111 GCA_041637935.1 Burkholderiales bacterium
CTGGTCGGTTCGCCATGCCTCGTTGGCATCGGTCATCAGCTCGATATCCGGCCCGACCAGTTCTCGCACCGCCGTCACGCGCGCAACATCTTCGCGCAAGTCGGATTTGCCCAGGCGCATTTTGACAGACCGGAAGCCCGCGTCGAGACTGCTGCGCACGCCATCGAGTAGTTGGTCAAGCGGGAAGTTGAGATCGATATTTCCGGCGTAGGCACGTACCGATTTGCCATAGCCGCCGAGCAATCGCCACAATGGTTCACCAATGCGCCGCGCGCGCAGGTCCCACAAGGCAACGTCCACTGCGGCGGTGGCGAAGCTGACCAGCCCGCCCCGCCCGGAATAATGATGTGCGCGCCACATCCGCGCCCACACTCGCTCGATGCAGCGGGGGTCCTCTGAGCGCAGAATCGGGCTGAAAACATTGTTGATAATCGGCACGACGGCATTGCCGTGCCCGGCATTCAATACCGTATATCCGCATCCGGTCGCAGCGTCGGAATCGGTCAGTCTCACCGCGACCATGTCAAATTCCTTCATTACACCGTGGCTGGCCGCCTCTACTGGCGTAGCCAAAGGTACCCTGTACAAACAGGCCTCGATGCCCTCAATTTTCATGTAAATCATCCCTCAAAAAAAGATTCATCCGGCTTTCGTGTGGGTCCAGACGTGAGGCGCGAACCGCCTGGCAGCGACGGCATGCGATAGAAACCCTTCACCGCAAAGGCACGAAGGCGCAAAGTCACACAAAAAATACCAGTTCATGTCCTTCCTGCTTGCTGTTACCTGGTGTCTTCGTGGTGAAGATTTTTGTTGCGTACGGCCAAGCGAGTGCCTGAAGATTCATAGGTACCCGCAGAAAAGCCGGAAGAACCCAAAAAAAGCTGTCCACCATACGCCCTCAGCCGCGTTGAAAGCGAAGGACTAAGATGCCAATGGGAACGAATCGAACGCGCCACATAACGCTCAACGAAAAAACTGCCAGGCTTGTACGCGTCGCCCCAAGAATGGATAATGCCCGGTTTTTGAGAGCACTTGCGCGTCGGCGCCAGCTTTTTTGGGTGCAAATTGCCGGCACCTTCGTTTGACACTGGCACTCGAAACTTAATGTTAGGGACTTGATCTCATGCGTATCAGCCACCTTTTGATTGCTTCTATCACCGTCTTGCTGGCCGCGTCCGCCTCGGCTCAGGAAAAGTCGGCGCTACAATTGATTGGCGCGTGTGCGCGCTGTCACGGAGAGGATGGAAACGCGTCGGGACAATATCCGGACCTCGCCAAGCAACAAGCGGAGTACACGGCGAAACAATTGATGGACTTCAAGTCCGGCGCGCGCAAGAACTCACAGATGTCACCGTTCGTCGGCGTGTTGAGCGAGCAGGACATGCGCACACTCGGAGAGTATTACGCGGGCGAGAATTTGCAGCGCCAGCGTGGCGTTGACAAGGAATTGGCCGAGCAAGGCAAGAAAATCGCCGCGGAACTGAACTGCGCCAGCTGTCATCAAACGAACTATCGCGGCATTAACGTAATTCCCAGAATTTCCCGCCAGAATCGCGTCTACCTGGCTAACCAGATGAAAGCATTTCGCGACGGCCAGCGCACCAACGACAACGGTCTCAAAACGCCGTTCATGAAAGATCTGACCGACGAACAAATCGAGGCGTTGTCCCACTACTTCGCTGGCATGTAATGCGGTAGTGCAGAGGCTATTTCTGCCACGCTCGGTACACCCGAGGCGCAGAGTTCGCCTTTGCAAGTCCTTGCCCGGTCGCTTACAAAAAAGGAAAGTCCACTTCGGGCGAGCGCTGGCTGATCAAGTCGGCGATCGCTGCACCGGAGCCACAGGCCAGTGTCCACCCGAGGGTGCCGTGGCCCGCGTTGAGATACAGATTCGAGTAACGGGTACGGCCGATCAAGGGAACATTTGACGGTGTTGCGGGGCGAAGTCCCGCCCACTTCTTGACGTTGGAGAAATCAACCACGTCGGGAAGAATCTGCCTGACCCGATTGGCAATTCCGGCGCAACGCGCTTCGCTGATCGCAGCGTCGAATCCGGTGAGTTCGGCGGTACCAGCCATACGCAGGCGCTCACCCAGCCGCGTCATTGCGATCTTGCCATGTTCGTCAGTGATACTAACGCTGGGGGCGGCGCTGGCATTCTTCACCGGTGCGGTAATCGAGTATCCCTTGACCGGATAGATTGGTAGCCTGACGCCAATGGGCGATAGCACCAACGGGCTGTAGCTCGCCATCGAAACCAGGTAAGTATCGGCGCTGAGCACGTCCTTGCGGCCGCCGGCACGCACGGCCACACCGCTGATGGTGCCGCCCTCGCTCAGAAGTCGCTCAACTTCAACGTTATAACCAAAACTAACGCCTTCCCTGCTGGACAGCTCGGCCAATCGCTGACTGAACAGGTGTGCATCACCGGACTCATCGTCCGCCGCATAGGTCGCCCCGATAATCTTGACTTGCGAGTCGCGCAGAGCAGGTTCGATCTTGATCGCTTCGGCAGGACTGCGAATCGAAACCGCCAGACCGTGCGACAGCAGCATACGCTGGCGCACGCGAGCCGCCTCGAATTCTTTATGGTCGGTGTGAATCTGCAGAATACCCTTGGCCAGGTCATCGTATACGATGCCGGTATCGCGGCGCAGCGCCTGTAGGCGGGCGCGACTGTACAGCGCAAGCCGGAGAATCTGCAAGGTATTAAATCGTGTACGCCAGGGCAGGCACTCAAACAGAAAGCGCAGCCCCCATGACCACTGCCGCAGATCCGCACGCAACCTGAACAGCAAAGGCGCGTCTTCGCGCCCCAGCCACTTGATGATCTTTGCCGGCGCTCCCGGATTGGCCCACGGCTCTGTCTGGCTGACAGAGATCTGCCCGCCATTGGCAAAACTGGTTTCCAGGCCGGCGGCTGATTCGCGATCGATCACGGTGACCTCGTGACCGGCCTTCGCCAAATACCAGGCACTGGTCACACCGACGACGCCGGCACCCAAAACAAGCACTTTCATGTCAGATCCATCATCAGGAACAGTTTGAACAAGCCATGCCGCCGCAGCCTGGGCCGCGACCTTCGTATATCCAAGCAGTACGTTCTCTGCGGCTTTGGACGCACTGCTACCGCCAATTCATTCAGTCGCCCGGCAGATAACAGGACGGCTCGCCGGTCGCGCGGTCAAATCCAACAGTATCCGGGCCCAACCCACGCCGGGCAGCAAGGCGCTGCGGAAAAGACAACACGGGCGAGGATAGGTTGCACGATGGTGCCACCCGCGTTCGCCGACGCCTGGTCGTTCATCGCCAAGTACAAAGTTGCACTTTGCCGCCGATTTCCGTTGCCTGCTTACTGTGCCACCCAGCCACCGTCCGACAGAATGTCGGTCCCGGTAATGAAAGAAGCGCCTTCGGAGCACAGAAACAGTGCAATTTCACCGATTTCCTTCGGCTCACCCCAACGACTCGCCGGGACATGCGACATGAGATCGGCATTTTTTTCGGGATCGGCCCGTAATGGCGCGGTCAGGTCAGTGGCATAGAAGCCGGGGCTGATTGCAACAACGTTGATGCCGTCGGCCACGTGCTCGAGCGCCATGGACTTGGTGATCGCCAGCACACCGTGTTTGGATGCACAGTAGGCTGCCCGGCCTGCGCTGCCGACGCGTGCCATGATCGACGTGATGTTGATGATGCGGCCCCATTTGTTCGATTGCATGTGCGGTACAAATGCCCGCGAACAGAGAAAGACACCGGTCAGGTTGGTATCAATAACCTCGTGCCATTCGTCGATGCTGAAATCGACCAGTTTCTTGCGCACAGCGGTACCGGCGTTGTTGACCAGAATATGCACCTTCCCGAAGCGCTGTTTGATCTCCTGCTCAAGCTTTGAGACCTGGAATTCCTCGCGCACGTCGCAGATGTAGATTTCGGACTCAATGTCCCGTTGCTTTGCCAGATCCTGCGTGTCGGTCAGCTTTTCCTGAGCAATATCCACCAGCGCGAGCTTCGCCCCCGCGCCACCGAGTGCCAAAGCCATCGCGCGCCCCAACCCGCCGCCGGCACCGGTTACAACCACCGTCTTGCCGTCGAGAAATTTTCCGTTCATGTCTCCTCCCGCTCGCAGATCGTTTCCTGGGTAAATCGCGAGTATACAAGCGCGCACCCCACCCAAAAATCGAACTTGCCGTAATCCGCTACCAAAACACCGTGCACCTGGACTAATATTGCCGGCAAGCCTTCACCCGACCCGGTGCAGGCGGAACGGAAACATCGCTCAGCACGGCGGCGAAACAGGTCGTACGACACGCCTCAGATAAACAAATGACACAGCAACGACACTTCGATCACTGGCCCACACACCTGCCTCGTCATTTGACGGTGCCGTCAACTACCGTCGAATTCAATCTCGAGGTATCTGCCAATCGCTATCCGGAAAAGACTGCACTGGTCTTCTACGACAAGAAGATCAGTTACGCGCAGTTGCGCCGGGAAGTCGACACGCTGGCCGGTTACCTGCAACACGATTGCGGCGTGCGTATGGGAGACCGGGTTTTGCTCGACATGCAGAACTGTCCGCAGTTCATCATTGCCTATTACGCAATCTTGCGCGCTGGTGCCGCCGTCGTCCCGGTCAGCCCGATGAACGTGACAGATGAATTGATCCACTACCTGAAAGACAGCGGCGCAACCACGGCGTTGATTGGCCAGGAGGTCTACAAACAGTTCCGGCATTTGATCGGAACCAAGCTCGAGCACCTGATCGTCGCGACCTACGTCGATTACCTTCCCGGTGACTCGGATATGACGGTACCCGTATTCGTGACGGAAAGCCGCATGACGCCGTCAGACCCGGGAGCAGTGACCTGGGCCAATGCGCTGGCAACCGGCCGCACTGCACAGCCGCAGGCGACACAAGCCGACGATCTGGCAGCAATTCTGTACACCTCGGGGACCACAGGTAAACCGAAAGGCTGCATGCACACGCATCGCACCGTCATGACAACGCTGGTGGGAGCGGCACTGTGGGAAGGTGTCATAGCTGATTCGGTATCGCTGGCGACCGCCCCTTTCTTTCACGTCACCGGAATGCAGCACAGCATGAACGCGCCGATCTACGCCGGCGCGACGATTGCCATCCTGCCACGCTGGGATCCGGCAATCGCCAGCTACATGATTGAACGCTACGGCTGCACACACTGGGCAAATGTTCCAACAATGGTGGTCGATTTGCTGGCCCATCCCTCCACCGAATCGCGCGACCTGAGTTCACTGCAGAACATCTTCGGCGGCGGCAGTTCGATGCCGGAAGCAGTCGCGCAGAAACTTTACGACCGCTGCGGTGTGCGTTACATGGAGGGCTACGGCATGACAGAAACCATTTCGCAAACGCACATGAACCCGCACGGCGATTTGCGCAAACAGTGTCTTGGTATTCCCACCTTTGATACCTTGTCCACGGTGATTGATCCGCAAACACTCAAAGAGCTGGAGCCGAACGAGACCGGCGAGATCATCTCCAGCGGCCCGCAATTGATGCAGGGCTACTGGCAGCGAGATGACGCCAACAGGCAGGCCTTTATCGACTTTGATGGCCGGCGCTTTTTCCGCACTGGAGACCTCGGCTACTACGATAAAGAGGGTTTTTTCTATATTGCGGACCGCCTCAAGCGGATGATCAATGCCGCCGGCTATAAAGTCTGGCCCGCCGAGCTGGAGGCGACTTTGTATAAACATCCCGACATCAAGGAAGTGGCGATTATCTCCTCGCCCGACGAGCGGCGCGGAGAAACGGTCAAAGCCGTCGTCGTTGCAACAGACAAAGCGAAGGGCAAAGTAACTGCAGATGACATAGTCAGCTGGTCACGGCAACACATGGCAGCCTACAAGGTTCCGCGCATGGTCGAATTTGTTGACGCCCTACCGCGTTCCGGAACCGGCAAGATCCAGTGGCGTACGCTGCAGGAGCAGGAATGGCATCGCGCCGGCGGGAAGACTGCCAAGGCAACAACACAAACAGAACAATCCAAGAATCCCGGGAACGCCTGACGGCGGCGAGCAGCAAGCCATCCGTTCAACAGACACTTGACTGTTCAGCCGGCGCATCCC
>JBFKXV010000171.1:0-6094 GCA_041637935.1 Burkholderiales bacterium
CCGCACGCGCACGACGGCCGGAACCGCCGCATCGGCCATACCATGCATGGCGTTCATCGATTCACGCCGGCACGCCATAGAGATCGAGCGCCTGCAGACGCGCTGCATCGAGGCGGCTGATCAGCACCGGCATGAAGCGTTTCATCAGCTCGTAACCGAGATCATGGTCCGTTTCACATTTCTCGCGCAGGCAAGTCGCATGGATGCCGATAGCCCGGACACGTGTTACAGCTTTGGCGTCGAATGACCAGCGGTAGGGGGGAATGAGCCACGACAAGCCGACCACTTCGTCGTTGCCAGCGGTCTGGAAACTGACCGGTTTCCCCCCCGGCGCTGCAACCTGCAATGCGACACGCCCGTCGCGAATCAGATAGAACTCGTTGGCTGGCTCGTCCTTGCGAAACAAATATCCACCGGCTTCGAAGCGCACGTTTCGCGCACAGCCGGAAATCAGGTCACAGAAACCCGGTTCGAGTCCGACGAAGAAAGGGTGCTGCATTACAATTTGTGCCAGACCGCGCGTTTCCATAAGCTCCTCCTTCAGCGCGTATCACTTTCCCGAATCGCACGCACTTCGGCTGTAATGTCGATACCCACAGGACACCAGGTAATGCATCGCCCGCATCCAACGCAGCCCGATGTGCCAAACTGGTCAACCCAGGTCGAAAGCTTGTGTGTTAACCACTGGCGGTATCGTGCACTGCCGCTGGTGCGCACACTGCCGCCATGAACATACGAAAAATCAATCGTAAAACAGGAATCCCAGCGCCGTGTGCGTGACGCCTCTTGCCCTGTCAGGTCGCTTGAATCCTCTACCGTAGTGCAAAAGCAGGTCGGGCAGGCCATGGTGCAGTTGCCGCACGTAAGGCAGCGCTGTGCCACCGCGTCCCATTGCGGGTGTTCGAGGTTCCTGTGCAATAAATCGTGCAGATCGTCGGATCGCATCTCGCGTCCCATCGATGCAGCGGTGCGCTCGGAAACCGATTCGGCCGATTCGCATTCGGTCACCGATGCTGGCCGGTGCGGCAATTTCGCCAGCACTGACTGTCCTCGCTCGCTGCCGGCATCGGCAACAAACACCGTTCCCTGCTCCGCGTCGGCTATTTCGGTCAGCGCGAGGTCGTAGCCGTTTTTGGCTTTTGGCCCGGTTGCCATTGAAACGCAAAAACACGTCCCTCCCGCAACGGCGCAGTTCACCGCGACGATGAACAGGTCGTCGCGGCGTGCCTGGTAATGCGCATCCGGGAACTCGCCCTCGAGCAGCACCCGGTCCTGTATCTTTATCGCCTCCAGTTCGCAGGCACGGACCCCGATGAAAGCCAGCTTTTCTACGGACGGCAACTGCGGGATGACCTGCCACGACTCACCATCCCGGCGCGCACGCCACAGCTTGACGGCAGGGCGATGCAGAAACTGTTTCCATGAGGAGGCACCGATGGCAAAGCCGAACAAAGCTGCATCATTACGTCTCACCAAACGGTATTGCCCACCGTCCTGTTCGTCGGTCCAGCCGCGCGGCAGATCGTCAACCGCGGCAATATCGTCATAAACGATCGCTTCGTCATTGACGGTCGGACCAATCACGCGGTATCCGTCGCCTTTCAGAACGTCGAGTAGCACTTGTAGTCCATCAGTGCTCAAGACAATCTGATCTGTGTCAACCATTCAATCCGTCCCGCTATCCTGATTTACCAGGCATGCGCTCGAATCGGCCGCGATTGATGCCAGATCGTTGAGGGTGTTGACGAAATATGGTGGGCCGACACGAAACAAGCTGATCATGCAGCGCATTGTAACGGTCAACGGCGGCGTCACAGGTTACGGGCGCACGAAAAATTTCCACGGCGTAGGCGTTGACATCTGCTGACCAGCTGCCACCGGCGCCTGTAAAGACGCAACAATCGGTACTTGCAAGCGCACCGCACCCGCTCCAGAGGTCTACCTTGCGTGGCCGAGGCGTCGCGAAAAGTTTGCGACTGCAGCATGTTCCAATCGCTGAAACCGTTCGCGCCATTGCGCTCGCGCGAAATCCTCAGCGATGCCGCACTACCTGGTAGGCGCGCGTGAGGTAACCAAGCGTTGCGAATCCGCTCCAGATGTGGACCAGGCGCGAAAACGGAAAGACCAGGAAGATGGTCATGCCGAGCACCAGGTGCAGCTTGAAAACCAGTGCGGCGTCCGCCACGAACGCCGCAGCATCGCCACGGAACGTCACGATGTGCTGCGCCCACAGCATGAACTTGATCATTTCACTGCCGTCGAGGTGCCGGACTGATACCGTCATGGTGTACAAACCGAGCAGCAACTGCGCGAGAAACAGATACAGTATGGCGAGATCCATCGGCTTGGTGGTCGCCCGAATGCGCGCTTCGGTCAGCCGGCGATGGAGCAGCAGAATCAATCCGATCAGACACACGGCGCCGGCCGCGCCGCCGGCCACGATCGCCAGCATCTGCTTGGCTGAAGCCTCGACGCCAAACGCGTGCCACACCGACATCGGCGTCAGGAGACCAAACAGATGTCCCAGAAAAATGCCGAGGATGCCGATGTGAAAAAGATTTGAACCCCAGCGCAACTGCCCGCGCCGCAATAGCTGCGACGAATCGCTTTTCCACGTGTACTGCTCACGGTCGAAGCGCACCAGGCTGCCAACGAAAAACACGACCAGGCAAATATAGGGATAGATTCCAAACAAGAATTCATTCAAATAGGACATGGTTTTGCTCCCGATTCGATATCCGGCGTCAACCTCGGCCGGCTGAACCCTGACTTGGTCGCGGCATAAAGTGGATCACCGAGCTACTCGCCTCGCTGCTTCCACACGTTGGGTTCGCTGCCGGCCCGAACACCACTGGCTCCTCCGCCCATTCTTCATCGATTGATTTCTCCGCCATCGCCGGGCGACGCTGAGCGGTTGGTGTCAGACCCGGCTCGTTGGCCAGAGTCAGCAAGGCGGAAAAAACCGCGCTGTAACCACTGTCCCTGTCGAGCAGGGCTTCGCCGATTTTTTTGAGAATGTGTGCGCAATCCCCGAGCATGTCACGCACCTCGGCCTCAGGGCGCAGTGAAAGATATTCGAGTACCACCGGCAGGAAGTCGGGCAGTTCACTGGCACGCAACACCAAACCTGCTTTGCGGTACATGTTGTGCAGGTCGACCATTGCCGGGCCACGATCGCGCGACTCGCCATGAACATGCTCGAACAGGTGCAATGAGGTGCTTCGGCCGCGGTCGAATATTTCCACGTACCGCTCCTGGGAAGTGAGGAGGTCGTTTGTCGACAACGCTGTGACGAGTTCGGTCAATGCGATTTTGTCTGCCTTGCCGAGAGCCGGCTCGCTTTCGACCAGCACCGAAATCTCCGGCATCGCTTCGATCAGTTGCGTTTCCGGGTAAGTCAGCAGTCCTGCCAGCGCCTTGAGAATCATCGTCATGGAACGGGTCCTTATTGGCTGTTCTTGATCGGAATGAACTTTTTTTTCTTGCCGCCGAACAGGCTCGATTCGGAAGTCCCGTCGGAACACCCGTTTCCGAACGAAAACCCACAGCCGCCGCGCAGTTCGAACGCGTTCTCAGCATATTCGCGATGGGTCGTCGGGATGACGAACCGGTCCTCATAATTGGCGATCGCCATGTAGCGGTACATCTGCTCGACTTCCTGCACGGTGAGCCCGGTCTGGTTGAGCACGTCGATGTTGTCGGAATTCTCGACATGCCGGTCGCGCATGTACGCACGCATGGCCAACATTCTTTCCAGCGCGGCAATGACCGGTGCCTCATCGCCCGCCGTCAACAAATTGGCCAGATACTTGACGGGGATTCGCAGACTGCGTACATCGGGCAGCTTGCCGAACGCACCTATTTCACCCGAGTTGGACGCGGCCTGAATCGGCGACAGTGGCGGCACGTACCACACCATTGGCAGCGTGCGGTACTCGGGATGCAGCGGCAACGCGACTTTCCAGTCGACCGCCATCTTGTACACCGGCGAGTCCTTGGCCGCTTTCAACCAGCTTTCCGGCACGCCATCTCTGCGCGCCTGCTCCTGCACCTGTGGATCATTCGGATCAAGAAACAACGAGAGTTGCGCGCCGTAAAGATCTTTTTCGTCTTGTTGCGACGCCGCTGCCTCGATCTGATCGGCATCGTAGAGCAACACGCCGAGATAACGGATGCGCCCGACGCACGTCTCCGAGCACACAGTCGGCTGGCCGGCCTCGATGCGTGGGTAGCAGAAGATACATTTTTCCGCTTTGCCAGTCTGCCAGTTGTAATAAATCTTCTTGTACGGACAGCCGGAAACGCACATGCGCCAGCCGCGGCACTTGTCCTGGTCGATAAGGACTACGCCGTCTTCCTCGCGCTTGTAGATCGAACCGGACGGACACGACGCCACGCACGACGGGTTGAGGCAATGCTCGCACAGCCGCGGCAGGTACATCATGAAAGTATTCTCGAACTGTCCGTAAATATCTTTCTGTACTTGTTCGAAGTTGCTGTCTTTCGAGCGCTTGGAGAATTCGCCGCCGAGAATCTCCTCCCAGTTCGGTCCCCACACGATCTTTTCCATGCGCTCATCGGTAATCAGGCTGCGTGGCCTTGCCACCGGAGCAGCTTTCATTTCCGGCGCGTTGTGCAGATGTTGATAGTCGAAAGTGAACGGTTCGTAGTAGTCGTCGATTTCCGGCAGATTGGGATTTGCGAACAGGTTCATCAAAATCGACCACTTGCCACCCTGCTTTGGTTCGATCTTGCCGTTGTTCTTGCGCACCCAGCCGCCTTTCCACGTCTTCTGGTCCTCCCATTGTTTCGGGTAACCGATGCCGGGCTTGGTTTCGACGTTGTTGAACCAGGCGTACTCCATACCTTCGCGATTGGTCCAGACGTTCTTGCACGTGACCGAACAGGTGTGGCAGCCGATGCACTTGTCGAGATTCAGCACCATGCCGATTTGAGCGCGTATTTTCATCCCCGTCTCCTAGAATCCGCATTTACCACAGAGACACAGAGGCACAGAGTAAATCCGTAGCCCTGAATCTGTTCTGCCGTGTTGCGCCGTCGAGTTTGAACACCGCCAACGCACTCGATCGGCCCACGACTGAATCCTTTCATTCCTCATCGACGTTTTCCTCTGTGCCTCTGTGGTTAACCGGAAATCAATACCTATCACGACGTCTGCGCGGACGTCTCGTCCAGCCAATCGACTTTGTTCATCTTGCGAACAATGACGAATTCGTCCCGATTGGTTCCGACGGTGCCGTAGTAGTTGAAGCCGTAACTTTGCTGCGCGTAGCCGCCGATCATGTGGGTCGGTTTGACCACGGTGCGCGTAACCGAGTTGTGAATGCCGCCGCGCTGCCCGGTGATTTCCGATCCCGGCACATTCACGATCTTCTCCTGCGCGTGATACATCAGGCACATGCCGACTTTGACACGCTGGCTGACTACCGCCCTGGCAGTGATGGCGCCATTGACGTTGTATAGCTCGATCCAGTCGTTGTCTTCGATGTCCGCTTGTCGTGCATCGGTCTCCGACAACCACACAATCGGCCCACCGCGCGACAGAGTGAGCATCAGTTGGTTGTCGGTGTAGGTGCTGTGAATGCCCCACTTCTGATGCGGAGTGATGAAATTCAGCACCACTTCCGGATTGCCGTTGGATTTGCCCCCCTGTACCGGCAGAATGGTCTTCAGATCGACCGGCGGTCGGTAAACGCAGAGCCCCTCGCCGAAACCCAGCATCCACTTGTGGTCCTGATAGAACTGCTGACGTCCGGTCAACGTGCGCCACGGAATCAATTCGTGGACATTGGTATAGCCCGCGTTGTAGCTGACCTTTTCCGATTCGATTCCCGACCACGTCGGCGAGGAAATGATCTTGCGCGGTTGCGACTGAATATCGCGGAAGCGGATCTTCTCGTCCTGCTTGGCATTCGCCAAATGCGCGTGCTCACGGCCGGTGATCTTCGACAGCGCTTGCCACGCCTTGACCGCCACGTCACCGTTGGTCTCCGGCGCCAGCATCAAAATGACTTCACACGCATCGATGTCCGTCTCGATTCTCGGCAAACCTTGGGTCGGCCCCTCTTCGACC
>JBFKXV010000172.1:0-6063 GCA_041637935.1 Burkholderiales bacterium
CCGGGTGATAGCTCCGGATGCCAACCACTCATCTCGACCACCTTCAAGTCCAGTTCAATGCGGTAGGTTGAAGCAAACCACAGCGCAAGCTCTCCCATGGTCAGGCCATGGCGCATCGGCAACGGACCGGACCCGACAAAGCTCTCCCAGCCTTCACGCAAGCGCAGGCCTTCGACCGGTCGGCCGGTGGGGTTGGGCCGGTCCAGAATCCACACACTCTTGCCGGCCAACGCCGCCTCTTCGAGCACGTAACGCAGCGTCGTGATGAATGTATAAACGCGGCAGCCGAGATCCTGCAAATCGACCAGCAGCACGTCGAAACTATCCATCATGATGGCGGTCGGTCGCCTGACCTGACCATACAGGCTGAACACCGGAATACCATGTACCGGGTCGGCGTAGTCCTGCGATTCGACCATGTTGTCCTGCTTGTCGCCGCGCAGTCCGTGTTGCGGCCCAAAGGCGGCCGTCATATTGACGTCCGGCAGCGCCGCCAGCACATCGAGAGCATGGGACAGGTCCCGCGTGACCGACGCGGGGTGTGCCAGCAAAGCGACACGCTTTCCAGCAAGCGGCTTGCGCAACGCGTCGTCTTCGATCAGCCGGTCCAGTCCGAATTGCATCGTTTGATTTCGCCCTGTTGTTCAGGCGCCATTATCCAGAAGCTCGACAACAAAGCCATCCGGATGATGAAAATCGGGTTTGCCGGCGGTATGCGCAAGCGCCCAACGGGAAACTTCGCCAGAACGATGTTCAATGACTGCCGCCAGCGCCATGCGAAAACGCTTGCCGGTTTGGGACGGCGTTATTCCAGGCATTTCGATCAACGCGTCCAGTGTGAGACTGCCGGGGCTCGTCGCAACGTGGATCCGCGGCGAGAAAGTCAGTTGCAGGTCGGTCATGGCCTCGCGGTAGGAATTGAATCGGTAGGCTGCCCATTGCAGCGACGGCGAGAAGTTGAACTCGAGATAACTTGCACCGCCACCTGCGAAGAACATTTCAAAGCAAGTATGCCGCCACAAGCCATCGCTTCTTCCAGGCTGCATGCGTTCGGTGATCTGCAGGCCGCTCAACTCACCCGACACTCGATATCGCAACTGCAACATTGTCGTAGCGGGCTGGTGGACATCAACCATGATCGATTCGACTCCGCCGGCGCTATCATCGACATGGCAGACGAGCTGGTAGGCAGACGGGAGTGGCTTCATAGGCAGGCACGCCGCCGAAACGGATAATGTGAAAGATGGTTCAAGCCAGATAGTAGCCCGTCAGCCGCTGTCATTGAAAACACGCGGTGATGTTGCGCATCATTACCATCAGTGCGCCGCCACTTTGCGCGGTACGACGGAAGTAGCGTATGTTTGAGATTTCCGATTTCGCGGAAAAATCCGTCGCAGGTCGCCCGCCCGGTCGCGATGCGCGTATCGATGACTCGTCATTTCGAAACCAAGCAAGCCGGGGGCCTGCAGAAGGAATGAAAAAATGAAAATCACTAACGTCAAAATCGACATGTGCAACTGGAAAACGCAACCGTGGAAGACCGGTGTCGGCACCCGGTTTGGCGACACCAAGCAGCTGGGCATTGTCACCGTAGAAACCGATGAAGGGGTGAGCGGCAATGCGTTTCTGGGGTCGTCGCGCATGGGCGCCGATCATTACGTACCCGGTTTGATTGAATTCATCAAGCCAATGGTGGTGGGCCGCAATCCTCTGGACATCGGCAAGATCTGGCGCGAGATGTGGAAGATGAACCGCTCTGTGTCGGAGTACGTAATCGGCGCCATTGACATTTGCCTGTGGGACATCAACGGCAAGGCTGCCGGCCAACCGATTCACCGCCTGCTTGGAACCTGCAAGGATCAGGTACCCGCCTACTCGAGCACGGCGTTTCATGATTCCGCCGAACAATATGCCGAGGAGGCTATCCAATTCAAGGAGCTGGGCTGGAAAGCGCACAAGCTGCACCCGCACGGTAAGGCGCAGGCGGATGTTCGCATCTGCCAGGCGGTCAGGGATGCCGTCGGTGGCGAAATGACACTGATGCTCGATTCAATGTGGGCCTACCCGTACGAGGACGCCTTGCGCGTCGGGCGTGCCATTGAGGAGCTGGACTACTACTGGTATGAGGACCCGCTGGTCGAGGAAGACATCTACAACTACGTCAAGCTGCATCAGAAACTGGATATTCCGATTATGTCGACTGAGTATGCACCGGGACGCTACTACGGCATGACGCAATGGATCACGCAGTACGCAACGGATATCCTGCGCGGCGACGTTGCGGTGACCGGCGGAATAACCCCGTTGGTGAAACTGTGTCATCTGGCCGAGGGATTCAACATGAAGTGCGAGATCCATCATGGCGGCAACAGCCTCAACAATGTCGCCAACCTGCACGTCACCATGGCGGTGCCGAACTGCGAGTTCTACGAAGTGTTCCCGTGCACCGGTGCCAACAAATACGGACTGGTCGAGGATATCGAAGTCGACCGCAACGGTCTCGTTTACGCACCGACCAAACCGGGCCTCGGTTACGACATCGATTGGGCGCTGGTGAAGCGGGAACGCACGGCAACCGTTGAGTGAACTCATTGTCAAATCGGCTCGCAACGACTACGTGGAAACCACAAGTTTGTCGTTATTTGCTAGAACAAACCACTGAACGATCCACTCATTGCCGGCCAAACGCATGTTAAACAAGCGCCGCATCGAAAGAACACATCTGGAACGGGACGGTATTCGCTCGGCGGTTCGTGATGCCGGGCACGGCGCGATGCTCGTGTCCGAAGCAGACATCGAGGCGTCACTGAATAGAGCGCTCGCTGAGCGCAACAATGAAGAACCGGTCTGGGTGTTCGGCTACGGCTCGCTGATCTGGAATCCACTGATGCGCTTCGCCGAGCGGCGCGTGGCAAAAGTGCGTGGCTACCATCGAGGCTTCTATTTGTGGTCGAAGATTAACCGCGGCTCACCGGAAAAGCCGGGCTTGGTACTCGGGCTCGATCGCGGTGGATCGTGCGCCGGGGTTGCCTACCGGCTCCACCCGGAGCATGTCATGGATGAGTTCAAACTGTTATGGCGCCGCGAAATGCTGGCTCCGGCCTACTTTCCCCGCTGGCTGGATGCACACACCGACTCCGGGGTCGTCAACGCATTGACCTTCGTAGTGGACCGCGCCGTGGGCGACTATGCCGGACGGTTGAGCGATGAGAACATCGTCAGCATCGCCTTGGGTGCGCACGGTCACTTTGGTTCCTGTGCCGACTATTTGCTGGAAACGGCGATCAGCCTCGAGCAACACGGTATTTCCGACCAGCGCATGCGCCGCCTGGCGCGCTTACTGATGGCCAGGCGCCACCAGCACACTTGAAAACCGGTTCATCCTGCAACACTGACTGCCGGCTGACGTTTGATCGCCAGACGCAGTAACCAGCCGGCAATCGACAGATTCAGCAGGTTCCAAGCGATACCGTGTAAAAAGGCAGTCTGGTAGGAGCCGGTCCAGTCAAAAATCACGCCCGACATCCAGCCGCCGAAGGCCATGCCCATCATGGTTGCCATCATGATAATGCCGATGCGGGCGCCGGCTTCGTTGGGCGAGAAGTACTCGCGCGCGATGATGGCGTAAGCTGGCACGATGCCGCCCTGGAAAAGCCCGAACAAGGCGGAAATCAGATACAGCGACACCAGCCCGTCAGCGAAAAGATACAAGCACAGGGCGAACGCCTGTAGCGCTGAGCCGAGCAGAAGTGTGCGCAAGCCGCCGATGTGGTCGGAAATCCAGCCAAATAGCAGCCGGCTGATGATGCCGCAACCAAGCAGTAGCGACAGCATTTCAGCCCCGCGTGCCGCGCCGTAGCCAAGATCGCTGCAATAAGCGACCAGGTGCACCTGTGGCATTGCCATCGCAACACAGCATGCAACCCCTGCGATAACCAGCAACGACTGTAACGCCGCCGGTGACAGGCCGAGCGGACGCATCGGCAGCGAGCCGCCAAACGCCATCGCGGCGGCTGGCTCCACCAAGGGCGCTCGCCTTCTGAGAAGCATCGTTAATGGCAGCATGGTGCAAAAGCAGAACAGCGCGATGCCAATGTGCGTATCCCGCCAGCCGACGTACTGAACGAAATACTGCACCAGGGGTGGCCACACCGCGCCAGCGAGATAGTTTCCGCTGGCGATAATGCCGACTGCCGCGCCGCGCCGCTTCAAGAACCACAAGGATGTATCGGCCATGAGCGGAGCAAACGTAGTCGACGTGCCGACACCGATCAGCAAACCCTGCAACAGGCCGAACTGAAAGATACCGGTCGCGTGCGCCGAAGTGATGTAGCCAAGGCTCAGCAGGGTCGCGCCGAACACCACCGGCAGGACGATGCCGAAGCGGTCGACGAGCTTGCCCATGAGAACACCGCCCAGGCCGAATCCGATCATGGTCATGGTGTAGGGCAAAGACGCATCGGCGCGAGCAATACCAAATTCACTTTGCACCGCCGGCAACACGACCACCACCGACCACATGCCGACCCCGCCAATGGTGGACAGCAGCACTGCCACGACCAGCCGCAACCAGGCGTGGGCAGAGTCGACGCCGCGTGACGGCGGCGTGTGCGATGAACGGGGGGCGCCGCTGTCAGTGCTCATTCAAATCAGTAACCGGCATCGAACGACATGCGCACTGTCAAGAAATCCGCGAGCATACTCCACAATGACGTTGGTCGATGCCGGCAGTCGTTGACTCCGCCGCTTTCGGTCCGGCGGGGTGCGCAGCAATACACCAGTGCGAGTCCTGCGGTTTCGCACTGATGCGCCTCGCGGCAAGCATATCGCGCCGTTGTTGTTGCCTCCGGGCCGGTCGCAGCAAGCTAGAGAGCCGCACCCATCCGCCACTTCAGTCCTCAGCCGGGCCGTCTCGGTGTAACATTCATCCCTCGCAAAACAAACTCTGCGTCGCGGCCCAACCGTCGCGACAGCAGCCGCGAAGTTGGAGGAGAAATCTTGACGCAGCCAGCGGTAGGTGCGGTTACGACCGAGACCTTTCCCAAGCTATTGCTTGAACACGCCCGTGTACGCGGCGACAAGGTCGCGATCAGGGAAAAAGATCTCGGTATCTGGCAGAGCTGGACCTGGAAGGAGACCGCTGACGAAGTGCGGTGGCTAGCCTGCGGGCTCGCCGCTCGCGGCTTCACGCGCGGCATGCATCTGGCCATCATCGGCGACAATCGACCGCGCCTGTATTGGTCATTCGCAGCGGCACAAAGTATCGGCGGAATACCCGTTCCACTTTACCAGGACGCGATATCCCAGGAGATGCAGTACGTTCTGGACAATGCGGAAATCGAAGTCGCCATCGTCGAAGATCAGGAACAGGTCGACAAGTTGCTGGAGTTGCTGCCGCAGTGTCCGCGTCTGAAGCTGATCATTTACGACGATCCGCGCGGCATGCGCCATTACACGCAACCACAGTTGCTGCCCTACAGCGAACTGCGCGACATCGGCCGCGAGTACGACGAGGCGCACCAGGACTTCTACCCTACCGAGCTGATGGCGGGTAAGCCTGACGACGTGTCGGTCATTCTGTACACCTCCGGCACGACCAGCAGGCCCAAAGGCGTTTGTATGACGCATCGCGCCTTCATCGATGCGGCGCGCGGCGACGTTGGATTCGACGGATTCGACGACAGCGACGAGATTTTGTCCTACCTGCCGATGGCTTGGGTCGGCGACTACCTGTTTTCCTATGGCCAGGCGCTGGTGGCAGGGTTCACCGTCAATTGCCCTGAGTCATCGGACACAGTGATGACCGACATGCGCGAGATCGGACCAACCTATTACTTTGCGCCGCCGCGCGTGTTCGAGAACCTGCTGACACAAGTGATGATCCGGATGGAAGATGCGAGCCGCCTGAAGCGCTGGTTATTCGATAAGTTCATGGCCGTCGCGCGGCGCTGTGGCGCTGAAATCATGGACGGCAAGCCGGTCGGGCTGGTCAATCGCACCCTCTATGCGATCGGTGATGTCTTGGTCTATGGGCCGCTGCGCAATAACCTCGGCATGAGTCGC
>JBFKXV010000173.1:0-6054 GCA_041637935.1 Burkholderiales bacterium
CCACCGCCGCAACATGCTCGTCAACGCAACGACATCAACGCCCGCCTCCCGCCTCACTCTCGCTTTTGGTCTGAGCTTCGAGCAGCTGTACGAACGCGAAGGACTGAAGCGACTGGACGCTCGTTTCCTCGATGTTCTGCGCCACACAGACCCGGGTCTCGAGCAACGCCTGCGCTCGGCACGCAACCAGCCCAACACAACGAATCAATCTGATGCGATTGCACGCAAGGAAGAATCACAACTGCTGATGGCGGTGGCAGAGCATCTCGATGATTTCGTGTCGCACCTTTTCGCTATCGATAGTGAAGTCAAAGCGCTATCAGCAACACACCACCAGCTGGCACCGATGTACAAACTGAAACGCCAGTTCGTACAACGAAAAGCGGCAACCACTTTCAAAGCGCCGGTCGCCGAGACTTTTGACGGCGTCGAACTGGAAACACAGCTGACGCAGTACATGCAAGAGCCGTTCTCGGAGCAAGCGTTTGCGCACTATGTGCAGGCCTGGCTGGATGATAGTGATGCTCACAGTAGCGAGCTCGAGACAGCCATGCGCTACGCCGCCTGGGCGGTCCACACGGTAGCCGGCCGCAAACGAAACGCCGGCGGCGTTTTGTTCAAAGTGCCAAGCAAGCTTGACTTCCAAAGACTGGTCCCGGTGGAGACAACGGACGAAGGTGGGGCGCCGACGCACAGACTGGCGCATCTGCGGCGGCGCAGCGGATTTGCGCTTACTGACCAGGGTACCGACCTTGTGGGCGCACTCGATCAGGCCCATTACTGCATCTGGTGCCACGAGCAGGGCAAGGATTCCTGCTCGCATGGACTGAAAGACAAGACCGGCGCGTTCAAAGACACCGTATTCGGCGTTCAACTCGCCGGCTGCCCTCTCGAGGAACGCATATCCGAGTTCCAAAAGCTCAAAACCGATGGCGTCGTGATCGGCGCGCTGGCGATGATCTGTGTCGACAACCCGATGGTTGCGGCAACCGGACATCGCATCTGCAACGACTGCATGAAATCGTGCATTTACCAAAAACAGGATCCGGTGAATATCCCGCAGGTCGAAACCCGTGCGCTGAAGGATGTACTCAGCCTGCCGTGGGGGTTCGAGATCTACTCTCTGCTGACACGCTGGAACCCGCTCGATTTGAGGCGGCCTTTTCCGCGTGAGAAAAGCGGCCGACGCGTACTCATCGCCGGCATGGGACCAGCCGGTTTTACCGTCGCTCACCATCTGATCAACGACGGCCACACTGTGGTTGGCGCCGACGGCCTGAAGATCGAACCCCTGTCCGCATCAGTCTCGGGCGTCGACGCCTTCGGAGAGCGCGTACCGTTCGAGCCGGTACGCGATATTGCATCGCTGACCGAACCGCTCGATGCGCGGGTCATGGCCGGCTTCGGCGGCGTTGCCGAATACGGCATCACTGTTCGTTGGGACAAAAATTTCCTCAAACTCGTGCGCTTGCTTCTGGAGCGGCGCAGCGAATTTGCGCTGTTCGGCGGTGTCCGCTTCGGCGGAACGCTTGATGCCGCAGGCGCATTCGAAAGCGGTTTCGACCACATTGTCATGGCAACCGGCGCCGGCAAACCAACCGTTCTTGATATCCCTAATTCGCTTGCGCGTGGCGTGCGCACCGCCTCCGATTTTCTGATGGCATTGCAGCTGACCGGTGCCGCCAAAGCGGATTCAATTGCCAACATGCAACTGCGCCTGCCGGTTGTCGTCATCGGTGGCGGTCTGACCGCAATTGACACCGCAACCGAGTCCGCCGCGTATTATCCGTTGCAGGTCGAAAAATTCCTGTCGCGCTATGAGAAGCTGGTGACGGAGCGCGGTGAAGAATTGGTACGCAGCGGCTGGAATACGGAAGAATGCCTGATCGCCGATGAGTTCCTGGTACACGCGCGCGCCATTCGCACTGAGCGGGAACTCGCAGCGCGCGAGAATCGCCCGCCGCGCATTGCCGAGCTGATCAGCTCGTGGGGTGGCATCACAATCGCCTATCGCAAACGCCTTATCGACAGCCCTTCCTACACTCTTAATCACGAAGAAGTCGAGAAAGCATTGGAGGAAGGCGTACGCTTTGTCGAGATGCTGACACCAAAGTCGATAGAGATCGACAATTTTGGTCATGCCAGTGCAGTGACCGTTGCGCTCAAGACCCGGGATGATGAAGGCAACGTCACGGAATCGGCTTTGACATTGCCGGCGCGGACGGTTCTCGTGGCTGCCGGAACCCAGCCCAATACCGTCGCGGCGCGCGAGGACGCGACACATTTTCAGATCGACGGCCGTTACTTTCAGGCCGTCGATGAGGACGGCCGGCCGGTTCATCCCGAGCGCACCGCAAAACCGGAACAGCCGCAGGTCCTGCTGGCGCGGCAGAACGATGGCCGCTTTATCAGTTTCTTTGGCGATCTACACCCCTCTTTCTTCGGCAACGTGGTCAAAGCCATGGGCGGTGCCAAGCAGGGCTATCCAATCGTGAGCCGCGTATTGCACCAAGTGCAACCGGCTTTTTCCGGAAGCGACGACGATTTCTTCGCGAGACTGAATAAGACGTTGCGCGCCAGCGTGCACGAGGTTATCCGGCTCACCCCGAATATTGTGGAAGTAGTACTGCTCGCCCCTCAGGCCGCGCGGCGCTTCCAGCCGGGACAGTTCTATCGGCTGCAAAACTTCGAAACGCTGGCACCCGAGGTCGACGGCACGCGACTGGCAATGGAGGGACTCGCGATGACCGGAGCCTGGGTTGACCGTGAACGCGGGCTGGTATCAACCATTGTGCTGGAGATGGGTGGTTCATCAGACTTGTGCGCTTTGCTCAAACCGGGCGAACCAGTGGTGCTGATGGGACCGACCGGAACACCCACCGAGATCGTTGCCGGTCAGACGGTGATCCTGGTTGGCGGCGGTCTCGGCAATGCGGTACTGTTCTCGATCGGTAGTGCATTGCGCGAAGCCGGTTCCCGCGTGCTGTACTTCGCCGGATACAAGCAGATGGTAGATCGCTACAAGCTCGACGAAATCGAAGCCGCCTCCGATGTCGTGGTGTGGTGCTGCGACGAATCACCCGGGTTTGATCCGCGGCGGCCGGATGACAAGGCTTTCGTTGGAAACATCGTTGAGGCGATGCGCGCATATGCGCATGGTGAGCTTGGCGAGCAACCGATCGCCTTCAATGACTGCCAACGGATGATCGTGATCGGTTCGGACCGTATGATGGCGGCTGTTGCCGCCGCCCGGCACGGCGTACTTGCATCCCACCTGCCGGAGCATCACCTCGCAATCGGTTCGATCAACTCGCCCATGCAGTGCATGCTCAAGGAAATCTGCGCGCAGTGCCTGCAGCCGCACACTGACCCGAAAACCGGCCAGCGGACCCAGGTATTTTCCTGCTTCAATCAGGATCAACTGCTCGATCGAGTCGATTTCGACGGACTCGCCGCGCGACTGAAACAAAATTCACTGCAGGAAAAATTGACCTGGCAGTGGCTCGATCGTTGCCTCAAACACCTCGGCGCACGTCCCGCCGCAAATCGCAACTGATTTGACGACGCAAGCCAGCATGGATGCCAACACCAATAAACCAATTGCACCGACTGATTTGATCGAACCGACTGAAGAAGTTGACGCGATCAAAGCAATTGAAGCAGTTGAAGCGATTGAAGCCTTGCTGCCGCAGACCCAATGCACGCGCTGCGGCTATCCTGATTGTCAGGCCTACGCCGTCGCCATCGCCAGCGGCGAGGCGTCAATCAACCAGTGCCCCCCGGGCGGGCATAGCGGTATCGAACGGCTGGCCGCCTTGCTTGATGTAGAGGCCGAGCCGCTGAATCCCGAATTCGGATTCGAGGGCCCAAGAACCACAGCGGTCATCGACGAACAACGATGTATTGGCTGTACCCTATGCATTCAGGCCTGTCCGCTCGACGCGATTGTTGGCAGAGCCAAACGCATGCACACCGTGCTGACGGCATGCTGCAGCGGCTGCGATCTGTGTGTTGCGCCCTGCCCTGTTGACTGCATCGATATGGTCAACCTTGATACCCTGGCAGAAAATGGCTATGTGGAAGCCGCCCGCATGCTCGCGCACTCGATCGATGATCTGGCGCCGCTATTCCGCCGCCGCTACGCCGAGCGGCAGCGAAGAACCCAGCGCCGGCGCGAGGAACGACAGCGGCGGCTCAACAACAAAGCGGGCGCAGCGACCGCAGGCGAGCGCCTCGAAACCGAATCCGCAGCCAAGGACAAGAAAGCAGCCACCATCGCTGCGGCACTGAAACGCGCTCGCGCGCGTCGCAGCATCAACACGTGAGCAATTCGCTGGCAATTCGGCACCTGGCAAGATGTGCCGGGGGTCTGAATGGCGGCCAGCCGCAACTCGTGGCTGGCGCGTCAGCGCGATGAACAAGGCCAAGCGTGTTGAGATTTTCTCGCGGCTGCGCGCAGCCAATCCCAGCCCGAAAACCGAGCTTGTCTATCGAACGCCATTCGAACTATTGATCGCGGTGATCCTGTCGGCACAGGCAACCGACAGAAGCGTCAACCTCGCCACTGCGAAGTTGTTTGCCGCCGCCAACACATCGAAACAAATACTCAAACTTGGCGAAGCTGGCTTATTGCGTTTTATACAGAGCATCGGCCTGTACCGAAACAAGGCCAGGAACATCATCGCGACGTGTCAGATTCTGCATGAAAAATATCAGGCGCAGGTGCCGCGCACGCGTGAAGAACTCGAACAACTGCCCGGGGTCGGTCGCAAGACAGCCAATGTGGTGCTCAACACCGCCTTCGGCGAAGCAACCATCGCAGTAGACACGCACATCTTTCGCGTTGCCAACCGGACCGGGATCGCGCCCGGCAAGAACGTTGTCGAGGTCGAGAACAGATTGATGCGCCTGGTACCTGAACAATTCAGAAAAGATGCACACCACTGGCTCATCCTGCACGGCCGCTATGTATGCAAAGCGCGTAAACCGGACTGTCCGGGGTGTTCAATTGCGGATCTTTGCGAATATCGCAACAAGACAAAAGGCCGATAATGTTTACTCCTTCCCGCCGCCAAGTGCGCGAACTGTTTTTCTACACCTGGGAAAAGTACTGTAAACACCAGCAGCTCGACGGGCTCGAATCGACCGCCCTGGAAGTGATCATGCTGCACCCCGAATATCATGCGCTGCTGACCGATCGCGAACGCAATATCGAACGTGACTATCCGCCCGAATCAGGTGCCATCAATCCATTCCTGCACCTGAGCCTGCATCTGTCGATCGCCGAGCAAATTGCGATCGATCAGCCGCCGGGCATCGCTGACCTGTTGCAGGCACTGGTGACGAAACATGGTGACCGCCATGATGCCCTGCACGACGTGCTCGAGTGTCTTGGCGAGACGGTATGGCAAGCAAACCGCACTGGATCACCTCTCGACCAGGCGGCCTACATCGAGTGCTTGCGCGCACGATTGGAAAAGGAAGCCTGATTCGGCGTAACGGCCCGAGATACAAACAACCCGGGTTCGAGCGGGTTCAACCGTAAAGCCAGAACATCCGCCGTCGCATCGGGCTATTGATACTCAAAAACATTGGCACACAAAACATTGACACACAAAAAAGAGGGGCCCATGGAGCCCCTCTTTGCAAAGCCGATCACGTCCTGCGCAACGTTACTTGAGCGTATACAGCTCCGAGTCCTGCCTGGCATAGTACGCCGCCAACGCCTCAATCTCTTCATCGCTGAGCGCCTGCGCGACACCGGCCATGAACATATTGTTGCGGCTTCCACTCCTGTAGTCCTGTAGAGATTGAGCAAGATAATCGGCTTTTTGGCCGCCGATTTTCGGCGTCTCCGGCGTCAGCATCTTGTTGCCATCCTCGCCATGACATGCGGCACAGATCTGCTTGACGATTTTTTCCGCATCGACCGGCGGCTTGGCTTTCTTTTCAGCCTTTTCAGCCAGTGCGCTGCCAGCCGCCAGGCAAACTGCCACAGCCATGAATATTGAAAATGTTCTTGTCATTTGCTCTTCCCCGTTGCCAACTCGTTGC
>JBFKXV010000174.1:0-5991 GCA_041637935.1 Burkholderiales bacterium
GCCGCAGTGATTCTCATCGTGCTCAACCAACTGCCCAATCTCACCGGTATCAACCTGCCAGGGGAGTGGACCATTGCGGGCATCACCGAAAGCGTCACGGGCAGCCTGGTTGCGACGTACGGAATCACTTTGCTGATTGGTGCGGTGAGCATTTCCTTGTTGCTGCTGGCCGGCGGTGCTGTCGTCAGACTGCTGATTCGTCTAGGCGTTTCTCAGCACCGTGCAACCGTCGTGTCGCGCACCGCCCCTTTGCTGGTAGTCATAATGGCAACCGCCGCGGTGAGTTTGGGAGGGCTGGATTTCGTCGCCACCGTGGGCACGATACCGCAAGGTCTGCCGATGCCGACTCTGGCGCTTCCGCAAGCCCAACTGGCGATTGAACTGCTGCCGGCGGCGATATTGATCGGCTTGGTCGGCTATGTAGAAAGCGTCTCGATCGCAATCACCCTCGCAAACCGCCGCCGCCAGCACATTGATGTCAATCAGGAACTGATTGGCCTCGGCGCGGCCAATATCGCCGCCGGTGTAGCGGGCGGCATGCCGGTAGCCGGCGGGTTCTCCCGCACTATGGTCAACTTCTCTGCCGGAGCCCACACCCAGTTTGCGGCGATTATCACTGCGGTATTAGTCGCTGCAGTTGCGTTGTTCTTCACACCGTTGCTCGAAAACCTGCCCAAGGCGGCCCTGGCAGCCATCATCATCGTTGCCGTTTCCAGGCTCGTCGACGTGCGCGCGATTATCAACATTTGGCGCTTCGACCGCGTCGATGGCCTGGTATTGCTGGCCACCGCGCTGAGCGTACTGGCAATCGGAATAGAACCGGGCCTGGCGATTGGCATTGCTCTGTCGCTGATCAGTTTTGTAGTACGGGCGGCACGGCCGCATGTCGCGGTGATGGGACGCATTCGTGGCACCGAGCACTTTCGCAATGTTCGGCGCCATCAGGTGGAAACATGGCCGCAGTTGCTGTTTCTTCGTGTTGACGAAAACCTGACCTTTGCCAACGCAGCATTTCTGGAGTCTCTGGTCAGCAGAAAACTCGCTGCGCGAGGAGACATTCGTCATGTCATTCTCGTGCTCAGCAGCGTCAACTCGATCGACAGCACGGCGCTCGAAGTCCTGGAGCGGCTTGCCGAGTCGAGCCGTGAGGCCGAGGTGACCCTGCACCTGTCTGATGTCAAAGGGCCGGTCATGGACCGGCTCGAACGCAGCAAACTGCTCAAAGCCATTGAGCCGGGACAGGTATTCCTCAGCGCGCATCAGGCCGCGGAAACGCTGCAGTGACGCAACCGCCGGCTGCTAATCGATATTGCTTGCATCTTGACGCCTGACGGCGTGCCGTTGACACTGCATCCGTATCGCGATTTGTATCCTTAATGCGATTTGTATTGTTACTGCAATTTCATTGCGAGAGTGCTGATTATGTCCTGCTTAAGATTTGTCCTGATTGCCGTCTTCGCTGCCAGCTTGCCGGTTCATGCCGACCTTCGCGTTGAGGCCGATAGCGGAGCGAAACGCCTCGAGCAGAAAGTCATTGCGTGGCGGCGCGATATTCACGCCAATCCGGAACTCGGCAACCGCGAGTTTCGCACCGCGGCACTGGTCGCGAAGCACTTGCGCCAACTGGGCCTGGAAGTGCAGACGGGTGTTGCGCACACTGGCGTTGTCGGGTTGTTGCGCGGTGGAAACAGCGGGCCAACAGTCGCTCTGCGCGCCGACATGGACGCACTGCCGGTTACCGAACAAACCGGTCTGCCGTTTGCCTCCAAAGTCACAACCACCTGGGCGGGTAACAAAACCGGGGTGATGCACGCCTGTGGCCACGATACCCACGTGGCGATGCTGATGGGCGTGGCCGAGATTCTTTCGAACATGCGCGCCGAACTGAAAGGCAACGTGAAGTTCATCTTTCAGCCGGCCGAAGAAGGTCCACCACCCGGCGAAGAAGGGGGTGCGGCGTTGATGGTCAAACAGGGTGTCATGTCCGACCCAAATGTCGACGCCGTGTTCGGCCTTCACATCGGCAGCTCGATGGAAGTCGGCACGCTCGGATACCGGCCAGGGCCAGCGATGGCGGCTGCTGACGTGCTCCGCATCAAGGTCAAGGGCAGACAGACGCACGGGTCGGCGCCGTGGACCGGAGTCGATCCGATTGTGGTGTCGGCGCAGATCGTTCTTGGTTTGCAAACCATCGTCAGCCGCCAAATCAAGGTCACCAAGGAACCCGCTGTGTTGTCGATTGGCAGTATTAGCGGCGGCAACCGCTTCAACATCATCCCCGAGCAAGTGGAAATGGTCGGCACCATCCGCACATTTGACGAGTCGATGCGCGATGAAATACACCGGCGCATCAGCATCACTGCGACGAATATCGCGGCGGCGGCAGGCGCCACCGCCGAGGTGGAAATTGATAAACCCTACAGCGTGCTGGTAAATGACCCCCAACTCACGCAACGCATGTTACCCACCCTGAAACGGGTTGCCGGTGAAGAGAATGTGATGTTGCGAGACAAAACAACCGGATACGAGGACTTCGCTTTCTTTGCACAGAAGGCGCCAGGATTGTTCGTATTCCTCGGCGGCTCGCCGCCCGGCACCGATCTGGACAACGTTGCCTATAACCACTCGCCACGGTTCCAGATTGATGAGTCGGCGTTGCTACTCGGAGTTCGCACACTGACGCACTTGACGCTCGATTACATGGAGATGAATGCCCGGTGATGGCCGCGTCAGGCGCAACAACCGAGCCGCTCGTCAGTTGAACTATCTGGCTCATCTGTATCTTTCGCCTCCCGGCGAGGATGCCATGCTCGGCAGTGTGCTGGGCGACTTTGTGAAAGGCCCTCTGACCAACAGCGATGTGACTACCCGCTATAGTCTCGAAGCGACTCGGGCAATTGCACTGCACAGAAGAATCGACAGTTACACTGATGCACATCCAGTGGTCACCCAAAGCCGTCGCAGGGTCACTCCTGACAGGCGGCGATTCGCCGGTATCATGATTGATATTTTCTATGATCATTTTCTGGCGAAATACTGGGAGGAGTTTCATCCCGTACCGCTAGCCACGTTCGCAGATGACTTTTATGCCACGCTGTCGCGCCGCCACGCCGAGTTGCCGCAGCGTTTGCAGCACGTCGCCAAATCGATGATCGAACGCGACTGGCTCGGCTCGTACGCGCACCTTGAATCAATCGACACTGCATTGAACCGCTTGAGCCAACGGCTGCGTCGCGGTAACGCGTTAGTGGGTTCGGCTGATGAGCTACGGCAGAACTATGCAGAAATGGAAAGCGATTTTCGGCGCTTCTTGCCCGATGTTGACGCGTTCGCGCGCGGCAATGAAAACGCAGCATTGCCATAGCGCGAACTCCAGTGAGTGAACCTGTCTCACCCGACAAACCGATAACAGACTGACAAACGCATGCGTGCCATTGCGATTATCATCATCGCGGAACTGTTTGGCACCTCGCTGTGGTTCAGCGCAAATGCTTCAGCACACGGCCTGGCACGTGACTGGGGTTTGACCAGCGCCGACATCGGCTGGCTTACCAACGCCGTGCAACTCGGCTTTATCGCCGGCACGCTCGGTTTTTCTCTTAGCGGTATCGCCGACCGATTTTCGGCGAGCCGCATCGTCGCGGTGTGTGCCTGCTTCGGGGCGGCAACCAATGCCGCGTTCGCCTTACTCGCGACCGGATTGGCCGACGCGTTGGTTTATCGCTTCCTGACCGGCGTGGCACTCGCCGGTATCTACCCGCTGGGCATGAAGCTGGTGGTGAGCTGGGCGCCGCAACGCTCCGGCGAGGCACTTGGCTGGTTACTGGGCATGCTCACACTCGGCACTGCATTGCCACACGCGGTACGCGCCGCCGGGAGTAATTGGGACTGGACAATGGTTGTGCTGACCTCATCGGTGCTGGCGCTGGTCGGTGCAGTGATGATCGCGCGGCTGGGAGATGGTCCGCACCTGGTAGCCGCGGGTCCGGGACAACGCTTGCGCTGGGGCGCCGTCATTCAAGTGTTCCGGATTCCCGCTTTCCGTGCCTCGGCACTCGGCTATTTCGGTCACATGTGGGAACTGTATGCGTTCTGGACCATAGTCCCGTTTCTGCTGGTATCGGTGCTTGCCGACGGCGCGAGCGTTGCGCTCGCGTCAGCATGGGCATTTGCAATTATCGGCGCTGGTGCGGGCGGTTGTATTATCGGTGGCCGGCTTAGCCGCCATATCGGCAGCGCCCGTGTCGCCGCCCTGGCGCTGAGCATTTCCGGATTAATGTGCCTGCTGTTTCCCCTGTTGCAGGAACGCTCTGCGGCCATGCTACTGGCAGTGCTCCTGGTTTGGGGCATTACCGTGGTGGCAGATTCGCCACAGTTTTCGGCATTGTCGGCGCGCGCCAGTCCGCAGCACTTCGTTGGCAGCGCGCTGGCAATTCAAAACAGCGTCGGCTTTTTCATTTCGGTCATCTCGATCACCATCGCGTCAGCCAGTTTCACGTCGCTCGGCGCACACACCAGCTGGATTTTGTTGCCGGGGCCGATACTTGGGCTGCTGGGGTTCATGCCACTGATTCGCCGCCGGCTGGTGCCTGCGTCAGAACGCAATCAAACCTGATTGAAGTGCGCACCGCGGTGCGTGTCGCGAAAAACCCTGGCGCTGCGTCTGTGTCAATAAGGGCACTGATTCAATAGGGGCGTTGCCCGATGTAGTTACCTGGAGGATCGTAATTGCATACCACCATCAGCATGCCGTTGCATTCGGCTTCGCCGCAACCGACGCGTTTGGTGTCACGCCAGATCATTTGCGTGTAATGCCCGGCCGGTTTCCAGTTTGACCGAGTCAGCACGCCGCCTTTGTAGAGGGGTTTTTCACCTTCCCATGCTTTTGCCGCGTGTAGCCCACGGAAGCGACCGGCAGTGCCGATGAACAGATTCTCGCCGAACTTGTGACCTGAGCGGTGTTGCATCCGGCAAGTGGTTCGTGCAAGTTCGTCCGCCCATTGCTGGGCAAATTCAGCTAAGGAACGCGACCACTTGAGCGGTGCTACTCCAACGTCGCGTCGCACCTTGTTGTGGTAGCCGTAAATTTCCCGCACGTGCGCCAGCGACATTGCACTGCCGTGTGCGGGAACATTTGCCGCGGATTGTCCAGCGTTGCTGCTTTCAGCGGCAGCTGCCACGCTACATATCGCCGCAACGATTCCTTGCAGCACAAAAAATACTCCGAGTTTCAGATTCATTTGAACGTTCCTGCAGCCGCTTCGGCGGTAACGCCGGTGCTGCAGCAAGCATCATTCCTTGTTTGATTGGAACTACGAGCGCAGGCTCAGGCCCGGACGCGCTGATTACGAGCCGGAATCGGAAGATTGCTCAACATCGGGCATCAATGCCAGTACATCGGTTACCCCGACATCTTGTCCGGCCTGCGTCAACAACGTTGTGGCTTGTCCGCGATGGTGCGTCTGGTGATTGAAAAAGTGGACCAATAACGCGGCAAGTGGTTTTCTTTTGGCGACACCTTTCATGTTCCTGTAAACAATCGCAGTTTCCAGGTCCGCTGCACCAAGTTCACGCGCCCAGCCAAGAATGGTCAAATCGATCATGGTGCGATGAGCCGACAACGGCTGTATATCGGTGAACAGGATCTGGTCCAGCGCCGCGGGTCTGTCCAGCGCGCGAATCGCATCGAGCGATTCGAATGGTGAGGGATGAGCGGTAAACCGCTTCAACCATAATGTGTCAGCAACGACAATGTGATTGAGCGTACCGATAATCGACCCGAAGAACGCGCCTCGCCCGGCGGTCAGTGCATCCGCCGACAAATCGCTCGCGGCGGCATAGAGTTTGTCGTTCATCCACTGGTTGTAGGAGGCCATCATCAAGACAAAATGTGGCGTGATCATATTGTTCACCACGCTCCCACTCCCCGTTTGTTACGGCAGAAATGCCAAGGTTCAAGAAGAAGCCAACTCCCAATCTGCAACGGCACAC
>JBFKXV010000175.1:0-5991 GCA_041637935.1 Burkholderiales bacterium
GCCGGTCAAGTCGCTCATCACTTACCCGCAAAGTGGCGTTGAGCTGACCGGGTCGCGCGAATTGATGGTGCGGGGACATGCCTGGGCGGGTGACAACGCAGTCACGTCGCTGCATTTATCGATCGACTTTGGCGCAACCTGGATCGAGGCGGATCTGCGTGCACCGGCGAATCCGTATGCCTGGCAGCACTTCGGCGCCCGCCTGCGTTTTCCGGGTAAAGGCTATTACGAAGTGTGGGCCCGCGCCACTGACGATACCGGCAGGCAGCAACCGTTCGGCATCGCCTGGAACCCGAAAGGCTATCTGAACAACTCGATGCATCGCATTGCCGTAACGGTCGCTTGACCGCAGGGGATTCGGCTTTGAAACGCCACTGCAGATGTGAAAACAGTCAAGCGGCTGCGTGCCGCTGCACTTGCTCAGGGCAAAGGAAGCCTGGTTTGAGCATCGGTCATGCGGTGCCGGCAGGATTGGCGCTTTTGTTGCTGGCACTGACGGGACTGGTGGCGGTGAAGGTAATGGCGCAGCCGGTGGTTGAGCCGATCGAAAGTCGGCTCGTCTCTGCAGATCCTGCTGCGGGAAACAACGTATTTCTCCAATGCGCGGCTTGTCATGCCGCAAAGCCCGATGCCGGCGTGACCATTGGGCCCAATCTATGGAACGTAGTGGGCAGGGAAATCGCGGCCGAGCCCGGTTTCGAATATTCCGAGTCGCTCAAACAGGTTGCAGGCAAATGGGATTTCGCAACACTGAACGTCTATTTATTCGATCCCAAGTTGCTCGCACCCGAAGGACGTATGCCATTCGCGGGTGTGAAATCGACTGATGAACGGGCCCATCTCATCGCCTACTTGCGTACCCTCAGTGATGATCCTGTGGCTCTGCCCGCGGCAACGCCGGGCACCATCAGCGGTAGCGTTGCCAGCACCGCGGACGATGCAGATAGATGGCAGGGGCTGCCGCCCGGCCCCGGCCGCGAAGACGTTTTTTACCGCTGCAGGGCGTGCCATTCACTAATGATCGTCAAGCAGCAGGGACTCGATCGCGCTGCGTGGGACGAGTCGCTGGAATGGATGGTCGAGGAGCAGGGCATGACGCCGATCGATGATGCAGCGACCCGCGAGCGTGTGCTCGATTACCTTGCAAAGCATTTCGGCCGCGACTAGTCGTCCGCCGCTTGCGCGTCCAGGCTGACGCAATCGCCTGCCAGCAAAACTTGACAGATACACACTGTGCTGGCGATGCTGCCCTTTTGCCAGCATTGCTGGCAAAAAATGCTGCTCACCAATTTGGAATGAATCGATTTTGAAGAGAGTCGATTTTGAAAAGAGTCGATCCAGTGAGTATCGGATAGTTGAGTACGGGGGGATCTATGAACACACGAAGCGCAGTTATCACGGCCGTCGCGATGGCCTGCCTCGGTTTTATCAGCAGTTTGATCGATGTCGCGCCGGCTCACGCCGCCAAGTACACCCTGGTGGTCAGCCATCTTGCTCCGGAAGACCTGACCAACAACGAAATGCATCCGGCAATGAAGCATTTCGAAGCAATTCTGGAAGCGGCGACATCCGGCGAAATTGACGTGCAGGTATTCGGCAACGGGCAGCTCGGGTCCGAAGTGGAAACGGCCCGGCAGGCGCAAGCCGGCCGCCTGGTGCAGGCGTCTCTGATCTCTTCGGGTGCGATGTCATCTTTCTTTCCTGAATACCAGATTGTCACCACGCCGTTCCTGTTTCCGGACTATCGCATCGCGCGCGCTTACTTTGACGGCGAATGGCATGCCAATTTCATGCGTGGCACCCTCAAGTCGGGATTACGCTACCTTGGAACGATGGACGATGGCGGCGGATTCGTCGCCTTTACCAACAACAAGCGACTGATCCGCACGGTTGCCGATATCAAGGGTTTGAAGATCCGCGTCGAAGAAAATCCGGCGCATGTCGCAACGATGAAAGCGCTCGGCGCATCGGCAACACCATTACCGTGGGGCGAGGTCGTGACTGCGTTGAGCACCGGGCTCGCGGACGGGCAATTCAACGCGCCGGGGGTCAGCCTTGCGTTCAAGTTATGGGAGGTGAACGATTACACAACCTGGAGCGGACACGTTTACAACTCGGTGTCTTTGGTGATTAGCGAAAAATGGTTCCGCAAGCTTCCGAAAAAATATCAGCAGGCGGTGGTTGAAGCGGCGCGTGAAGCAATCCAGGTATCGCATGGAATTGCCGTACTCGCAGCGATTAAAGGGTGGGAGGCGTCCTGCAAGAAATTCAAGAAGTGCCACATCCTCACCCAGAGTGAGAAAAACGCGATGGCAGCGGTCGCCCGCCCGGCCTGGAAAGAGTGGATAACGGGAGACTTCGGAATTGCCCCGAAACTGGTCGACGCACTGTGGAGTGAAGTCGCGCGTCTCGAAAGCGAGACTAATCAGCGCCAGGCCGATCTGTATGGGCGCTGATACAAGGGCCTGTCAACACATATTGGGTCGACGCGTTGCTCCCCAAATTGGGGTCAGGCAAGGCGCGAGGAGTGCAGTTTGGTTTTTCCAAATAAACGACGAGCAACGAAGCATGGCGCCATTTTGGGGGCAACCCGAAGGGACGGGGTCAGTTTGGCGCGATCCTGCGTTACAACTCGCTTATGTAGAATGGCCACACCGCGCTCGCTGCGCCTTGTCTCACACCAAATTGACCACCGTCGCGCCGATCCAATATGCGTTAACAGGCCCTAGAGTAAAGACATCGTGACGATGTCTGCCATGTCGGCACCGCGCGCGCTCAGCGCGAAGGTCAATCGAGCCGCTCTGCTGTGCTGCGTGCTCTGTGTGCTGGCGATGTTGTCGATCTCGTTTGTCGGTTTTTTCTACATGCTGGTGACCGGCGACGCACTGAGCTGGACCTACTCGCTGGCGCGTCTGTTCATTCCTTGGATCGGCATGCTCAGTATTACTGTTGCGTTCTACAACGGCGAGCATGTCGCGATGAATATGCTGCCGCGCCTGGTCCCTTCCTCATTGGTCATGCCATTGCAAGTCGTCAGTCTTGTGTCGGTTGCTGTGTTCGCCGGTTTGTTGCTATGGCTTGGCTGGCAGTTCTTTGTCTCCACCACTCAGTACTACATGGTTTCCGATCAGTTGCAGATTCACGGCCGCTGGGTGGCTGCATGCGTGCCGGTCAGCGGCGCGATCCTGTTGATACACCTGACCAATGGCGCGCAATTGCTCAAGCCGGGGGACGACGAACTGCCAGGCGTTGAGCGGCACTGATGGGCGCCGCTGCAGCCGTCTTTGTGGTGTTGCTGATCATCGGCGTGCCGATCGCACTGGTGATGGTGTTCTCCGGATTGGCTGGCGCAGTCTCGCTCGGTGGTTTTGCATTTCTCGAAATACTTCCCGATCGCATGTTCTCGGGGGTGGGCGGCTTTCTTCTGATGGCGGTTCCCTATTTCATCTTTACTGCAGAACTGATGAATCGCGCCGGGCTGACGCAACGACTGATCGATTTCAACAACGCATTGCTCGGCCGCGTGCGGGGCGCGCTCAGTCACGTCAACATTACCACCAGCCTGTTCTTTGCCGGACTCACCGGTGCCGCAATCACCGACACCGTGGCAGTGGGCAAGCTGATGATTCCGGCAATGAAGAAAGAAGGTTATCCGGCCGATTACAGCGCTGCCGTGACGGCTTGCTCGTCGGTGATCGGGCCAATCATTCCGCCGAGCGTAGTGATGGTGGTCTATGCCAGCATTCTGCAGAATATCTCGGTGATCTCGTTGTTTATTGCGGGCATCGTGCCGGGGCTTTTGCTGGTCGGCGCGCTGCTCTCGGTCAGCGTATGGCTCTCCTGGACCCGTAAGTTTCCGGTGCACGGAGATGGTGGCATTGGTCTCGCGGTTAAAGCGTTCCTGCCGACGTTGCCGGCATTGCTGGTCCCGGTGATCATTCTCGGCGGTATCATCAGCGGCCTGAGCACCGTGACTGAAGCATCTGCGTTTGCCGCCGTGTATACGATCGTGATCGGGGCCGCAATTTACCGGCGCCTTTCGTTGCAAACGATTTGGGCGGCGCTGCTCACGACGGTACGTTTGTCTGGGGTCGTTTTCTTTTTGCTGGGCGCGTCAACGGTGCTGGGCTGGTTTGTTACGCGTTCCGGTATTACCCGTGACGCCGCAGAGCTGATCGCCGGTTTCAGCAGCAATCCGCTGCTGCAGATCCTGCTCGTGGACGTACTGTTGTTGCTGATCGGCACGGCGGTCGACGTACTGCCGGCGCTGGTTATTGTCGCCCCGGTGCTGGTGCCGGCGATGGTCCAGTTGGGCTTCGATCCGCTGCACTTTGCGATGGTGATGATTCTCACGCTCAATGTTGGCAACGTCACGCCGCCGGTTGGAATGACATTGATGACGGCGGCACAGATTGCCAAAGTCAGCTATGAAAGTGCGATCCGTGCTTCCCTGCCCTTTTATCTGAGTTTTATAGCGGTCATCGTGATCGTATCGGTATGGCCGCAGGTGGTGTTGTGGCTGCCGGCACTTTTTGACTAAGCGGCCTACGCAAATCCCGATCAGTGCCGTTAAAAAGCGGATAAGTGTAGCCACCGTGAGCGCGCCGTAGGCTATATTGCGCAGAATCAGCTCAGTCGTGAGGCGTCTAAAACGGTACCAAGTACAACAATGACCGGCTCCAATTACTTTTCCAGGACATACGAAATCGCCCGCGCGCGCTTTATTGCCGCGGCTTGTGCCGCCGGCGCGCAAATGGACGAACTTCACCTCGATGCGATGAGTCCGACTGGTTCGCCGCTGGCGGTCGAAATTGCCTGGTTCGGATTGGATAACCCTTCCCGCGTGGTGATTCATTCCTCCGGTATTCATGGTGTCGAGGGCTTTGCCGGCTCTGCCGTGCAGCTCGCGCTGCTCGAGTCGGGACTGAAAATTCCAACGGATGCGGCGCTGATACTTGTTCACTGCCTCAATCCCTATGGAATGGCCTGGCTACGGCGGGTCAATGAACGCAATGTCGACCTGAACCGGAACTTCATCGTTGATTCCGCCGAGCGCACCGGCGCTTCCGAGATTTACTGCAAACTCGATGGCTTGCTCAACCCTGTGCGGCTCCCCGCAGGTCCCGATCTGTTTTACGCGCGCGCGCTACAGGCCATTCTGAAATATGGCATGCCGGCTGTGCGACAGGCTGTCGCCGAAGGTCAGTATGAGTTTCCCGAAGGCTTGTTCTATGGCGGCAAGGAGTTCGAGAAAGGCGCGCTGCTCTACCTCGCATGGCTTAGTCTTCATCTCAAGTCCGCTCAGCGTGTCTTCGCCATTGATGTGCACACCGGTTTGGGCCGATGGGGGCAAGAAGCGTTGTACTTCCGCGGCGGCGGCGACGAATCCGACCAAGCCGCCAGGATCAGTGATGTGTTAGGCCAGAAGGTGATAACGGATGCTCCGGCGCACGGCGCCTACCAGATTCGAGGCATGCTCTCCGAGGTGTTTGCAATGCTGGAGCCAAAGCCCGATTGGACATTCTTGCTGCAGGAGTTTGGAACCTATACGGGGCTGAGAGTGGTGAACGCGCTGAGACAGGAGAACTACTGGTACCAGCACGGTGAAGTCAACCCGCAGCACGCATCCCGGTCGCGGCTCAAGGAAATGCTCGCACCGGCCAACCGGAAATGGCGCGACTCCGTTGTTGATCGTGGCGTGTCATTGTGTCAGCGCGTCATGGATCATGTTTTTACCTGAGCACACTGTTGACGCAACACCGGTTCCCCTGGCCCGATATCTGGATTATGGTTACAACAATCCGCGACTCATGCCGATGCGTGGCCGCTGTCCTGTCTGCATTCAGGAGTGACCGGTATGCCAAAAAGAATTGTCATTTGTGCCGACGGTACGTGGAACCGCCCGGAGGAAGATCTGAGCAAGGATTTTCCGACTAATGTGCTGCGACTGGCGCGCGCGATCAGACCGGCCGCAAGCGGCAAGTCGTCGCA
>JBFKXV010000176.1:0-5953 GCA_041637935.1 Burkholderiales bacterium
GCCGCCACCGAGACATTGAGGCTCTCGACGCTACCATTCATCGGAATCGCCATCAGTTCGTCACAGGTCTTCCGGGTCAGCTGTCGTAACCCCTCGCCTTCAGCGCCGAGCACCACAGCAACCGGCCGTTTCAGATCGCATTCTGCCAGTGGCAGCGACGCCTCCTGTGACGCCCCGACGGTCCAGATGCCGCGATCATTCATTGCCCTCAGTTCACGGGCCAGATTGGTTACGACGATATAGGGAACCGTTTGCGCCGCCCCCGACGCGACCTTTTCAACAGTCGCTGTGATCCCGACCGCACGGTCTTTCGGCGCCACCACGGCATGCGCGCCGAGCGCATCCGCCACGCGCAGACAAGCGCCCAGGTTGTGCGGATCCTGGACCCCGTCGAGAACCAGTATCAACGCCGGTTCATTCAAAGATTCAATCACTTCACCAACACTGCGTGTCTCCGAACGAGCATCGACCAATGCCACGATGCCCTGGTGGCGACGGCTGCCCGCCACCTCGTCGAGCTCTTTGCCCGGCGCAACGCGCACCACCAAACCCCTCTCGCTGGCGGCGAGCCGCAGACGTTTCAGACGCGGATCATGACGATTTCTATCGACCAGGATTTGCTGAATTGAATCGGGCCGGTGTCTGATGCGCGCCGTTACCGCATGAAACCCGTAAACCACATCGCGTTCTGACATTAGCGCCGTTGCCGCCGTGCCGCAGGCCGCGACTGTCCACCCGCAAGCGTGAAGTCGATCCGCGCCTGCTCCAGGTCGACGCGCGCCAGTTCAACGGTGATCCGGTCTCCCAGGCGGTAACGCATGCCGCTGCGCTCGCCCAATAACTGGTGTCGCGCTACATCGAAGTGAAAATAATCCGCACCCAGTTCCGACACGTGCACCAGGCCCTCGACATAAACCTCGTCGAGCGCGACAAACACGCCAAACCCGGTCACGCCACTGATTGATCCATCAAATCGTTCACCGATGCGATCGAGCATGTAATAGCTCTTCAACCAGGACTCGACGTCGCGTGTGGCTTCGTCGGCGCGACGTTCGGTTTGCGAGCAATGTCGCGCCATGTCGTGCCAGTCCTCGGGTGAGTACTGTTTGGAGGCCAGTGCCGCCTTGATTGAGCGATGGATCACCAGGTCCGGATAGCGGCGGATCGGCGAAGTGAAGTGCGTATACGAGTCGTACGCCAATCCGAAATGACCTTCATTGTCAGGACTGTATACCGCTTGCCGTAGCGAGCGAAGCATGACCGTTTGCAGTAGCTGGGCGTCCGGACGCTGCTTGATCTTGTCCAAAACACTCGCATAGTCTTTGGCGCGCGGCTCGTCTCCGCCGGTCAGCTGTAATCCGAATTCGGCGAGAAACTGCCGCAGTGCGAGCAGCTTTTCCTGTGTCGGGCCCTCGTGGATGCGGTACAACAGCCGGTGCGAGCGCTGCTGCAGAAAATCCGAGGCACTGACATTGGCGCACAACATACACTCCTCGATGATGCGATGCGCGACATTACGCTCCACCGGCGTGATGCGCTCGATCTTGCCGCGCTCATCGAAATGCATCCGCGTCTGAATCGTCTCGAATTCGATAGCTCCGCGCCGTTTGCGCGCTTGCGCCAGGCGCTGGTACAACGCATGCAGGTTCTTGAGCGATGACATCACGGCTTTGAGTGACCGCGCCGCCTTGCCGGCCGGACGTTCGAGCGCGCCCGCCACCGCATCGTATGTCAGGCGCGCATGCGAATGCATCACTCCCGGATAGAACTGGTAGCCCTCAACCTGCCCTTTGGCGCCGATATCCATCTCGCAAACCATGCACAGCCGGTCGACTTGCGGATTCAGCGAGCACAACTGGTTGGACAGAGCTTCCGGCAGCATCGGGATGACGCGGCGCGGAAAGTACACCGAATTACCGCGCAGCCGCGCTTCCCTGTCCAGCGCGTCACCCGCCTTGACATAATGGCTGACGTCGGCAATCGCCACCCACAAACGATAACCCTGACCACGCGGCTCGCAATACACCGCGTCATCGAAGTCACGCGCCGTCTCGTCATCGATGGTGACCAGTGGCAGGTGACGCACATCGGTGCGGCCCTGCAACTCTTTGTCAGTCACGCCATCGGGAAAGCGCGCAGCACGGCGCAGCACCTCACGCGGAAACTCATGTGGCAGGTGATGCTTGCGCAACGCAATCTCGATTTCCATACCGGGATCGTCATAATCACCGAGCACCTCAACGATGCGACCGATTGGCTGCGCATGCCGTGTCGGCTGCTCAACGATTTCGGCGACCACCACCTGGCCCGGTTTGGCGCTGCGCCGTGCTCCGGCCGGAATCAGCACATATTGGCTGATGCGTTTTTCTTCCGGCACCACCAAGCCAATACCTCGTTCTTGTGTGTAGCGTCCGACCAATTGCTGATTGACGCGCTCGAGCACCTCCACGACGGAACCCTCGCGCAGACCGCGCGGACCGATTTTTCCGGGACGTGCCAGAACCCGGTCACCGTGAAGCACGTGCGCCATCTGTGCCGGACCGAGAAACAGATCAGCGCCACCATCATCGGGAACGAGGAAACCATAACCGTCCGGATGACCCTGCACGCGTCCGGCCAGCAGGTCGATCTTGTCGACAACGCAGATGGCGTTTCTTCGGTTGCGGATGAGCTGACCGTCGCGCTCCATCGCGGCCAGCCGCCGCGCCATCAACGGTTGTTCCTCGTCGTTGATATCGAGCAGACGAAACAGCCGCATCTCGCTAACCGGCGCTGCCTGCTCCTCGAGAACCTGCAAGACAAATTCGCGGCTAGGCAGCGGCGTGTCATAGCGGCTTTGCTCACGCTCCAGGTACGGGTCACGCTCGCGCAGCGTCGTGGACTTGCGTCTTCCTGCAGTCAATTTCCGTCGTAGTGGCGCCGTTTGCTGTTTACGTCTTCTTTTCATTGAGATAAATGCCAGGTTCCGCGCGTTGCCAACCGGCTACGCCGCAGTTCCGTGTTCGTTGACAAGTCCGGCCGTGACCGTTAAATTCGTCGCCCTCCGTGCCGAGATGGCGGAATTGGTAGACGCGCTGGCTTCAGGTGCCAGTGGTGGAAACACTGTGGAGGTTCGAGTCCTCTTCTCGGCACCATCCCTGCTGAGCACTTTGCTCAAAACGATCCCCAGACATCACGACTGTCCTCGATTCGCCTGCTCCAATCAATACCTGATCAACCGTCAGATCTGAACGGGTGCCTGAGCACGATCGTCTCGTCACGGTCCGGCCCGGTCGAGATCAGATCAATTGGAACGCCGCAGATTTGCTCGATTCGGCGCAGATAACGGATGGCGTTTTCCGGCAGTTGGTCGAACTCGCGCACACCCACCGTGCTCTCCGACCAGCCGGGGATTTCCTCGTAGTCCGGCTCGCACTCGGACAGTGACTCGGCGCCGACCGGCAAAATATCGATGTGCTGCTTTCCAATCCGGTATCCTACTCCCAGCTGCAAGGTTTCAACGCCATCGAGCACATCCAGCTTGGTGACGCACAACCCGGATACACCGTTGATCTGAATCGAGCGCTTCAGCGCGGCTGCGTCAAACCACCCGCAGCGTCGCGCGCGGCCTGTTGTCGCGCCAAATTCCTGACCACGCGTCGCCAGATGCTGACCCACCTCGTTCGCCAGCTCTGTTGGAAACGGACCGCCGCCAACACGCGTGGTGTATGCCTTGGTGATGCCAAGAACATAATGCAGCAACTGCGGTCCGACGCCGCTGCCGGCCGACGCCGCGCCTGCAACGCAATTGCTCGAAGTAACGAATGGGTAAGTCCCGTGGTCGATGTCGAGCAGCGTTCCCTGAGCACCCTCGAAGAGCAGGTTCTCGCCCCTCGCATTGGCCTCGAATAACATTCTCGGCACGTCGCCCAACATCGGTCGAATACGCTCGGCGAGCGCCAGTAATTCCTCCAGTGTGCGCTGGAAATCAATCGTTTCGCTGGCAAAAAAGTTCTTCAGGACGAAATTGTGAAAATCGACAATCTCCCCCAGTTTTGCCGCCAGCCGCTCACGATAAAAAAGATCCTGCAGGCGAATGCCACGCCGTGCCGCTTTGTCTTCGTAGGCAGGTCCTATTCCCCGTCCGGTGGTGCCGATCTTGCCTTCGCCCTTCGCTGTCTCGCGAGCCTGGTCGAGGGCAATGTGCGATGGCAGGATGACATGACATGCTTCGCTGACACTGATTCTGCCGTCGACCTCGACGCCGGCAATTTTCAAAGTATCGATTTCCTCGAGCAGCGCATGCGGTGACACGACGACACCGTTGCCAATGTAGCAATGCACATCCGGATGCAATATGCCGGACGGAATCAGATGCAACACCGTCTTTACATCTCCGATCACCAGCGTGTGACCGGCATTGTGCCCGCCCTGAAACCGCACCACGCCTGCGGCGTGTTCAGTCAACCAGTCGACGACCTTGCCCTTGCCCTCGTCGCCCCATTGGGTCCCGACTACCACAACATTGCTTGCCATTTCCGTTCGACCAATACCTGTTAGTGACTCACTGCCTTGTAACTGAGCGCTTTGTGACCTATTGCCTCTGCGCGCGAGGGACAATGACCCATTGCCCCTCACGCAATACCAGTTCATCCTCGCACTCGAGTTCGTCCCGGTTGTCTTCGTGCCCGGGTAAATCAACAATCACGATAGTGCCCGCCTCACGAAGTGCATTGATCGCAGCCTGTAGCCCGCGATCGTCGAGCTTGTACGGTGCCATGATCCGTTTGCGCTTGCCGTCGCCGTCCGCGACACTGGCAAGATCGCGCAAATCTATACTGAAACCGGTTGCCGGCCGCGCGCGGCCGAATGCCTTGCCAACCTCGTCGTAACGCCCGCCTCCCGCGATCGCGTCGGTTTGGCCGGGAACGTAGGCCGCAAAAACGGTACCGCTGTGATAGTGGTAGCCGCGTAATTCGGCGAGATCGAAACACAATTCCCCGACGTCGTTCGACAGCTGATCGGCAAGAAACTCGAGCGTATCCAGGCACGCTGCCAACTCGGGAAGATCCGGTAGCCTCTTGCGCGCCTCCTGCAATACGTCAACCCCGCCATACAGCTCGGGCAAAGCGCACAAACCGGCGCGCGCATCCCGGTCAAGCGAGGCGGTGAGCGCTTTCAGCGCTGCCACATCCTTGGCTTGCAACGCCCGAAACAGTTCTGCTTCCGACTCGCGATCGATTCGCGCCCACTGTATGAGCGAACGAAAGATCGCTACATGTCCGAGATCGAGATGGACATTGTGTACGCCAGCCACCGCCAGCGCACGCAGCATCAGCAACTGGATCTCGACGTCGCTCTCGACTCCGGCGTGGCCGTAGATTTCGGCACCGATCTGCAGCGGTTCACGTGTCTTGAGTATTCCTGACGGCAGTGTGTGAACCACACTGCCGGAATAACACAGCCGCGTGATGCCCTGCCGATTGAGCAAGTGTGCATCGATGCGTGAAGCCTGCGGAGTAATGTCGGCACGCAACCCCAGTGTGCGGCCTGACAGCTGATCGACCAGTTTGAACGTGCGCAATCCCAGGTCATGCCCCGACCCGGTCAGCAAAGAGTCGAGATACTCGAGCAATGGCGGCATCACGAGCTCGTAGCCGCTGACCGTAAACAACTCGAGCACGCGCGCGCGCAGCCTCTCTATGCGCGATGCCTCGGCAGGGAGAATGTCCTCTATATACTCAGGTAACAGCCACTTCTGCATCATCAGTTCTCGTCGATGAGCTGCGTCATGAGTTCAATTCCGTCATGCGCGCCTGTCTAGAACCTATCTCACAATCGCTCGCGCGTGCGAGGGCAACGATTTTCGCTTCCGGCTAGGCGCGAGTGCGGCCGTTTGGCCGGTCCAAACAAGGAGTGAGCAACAACGCCGGAGGCGAAAACTCGTGCCATCCCGCTGGGTTACGCTCAGAAC
>JBFKXV010000177.1:0-5916 GCA_041637935.1 Burkholderiales bacterium
CGACCGGTGTCCGCATCTGTTGCACTGCGCGCACTGGACGCGCGCGCCAATCTGGAAATATCCACACCGAGTTTGTTCGACTTTGCTGGTGTGTCGATTAATTTTGCGGTGAACGGGCAACAGCTCGATGCATTGGCGGCGCTTGTTGACCAGCCGTTGCCGGCATTGGGGCCATATCGCGTCTCGGGGAGGACTAGCTTCGCCACTGGCGTTGTCCGGCTGGATAACCTGAGGCTGTTCATTGATGGCCTGTCGGGCAAGACGCCGCTCGCATTGTCCCGCATAGAGATCGATTCCGGTGAAGTCGTGCTGGGGCGGGAGGTTGCGACCACAGCTCAGCTTGCAGGAAGACTAGACGCAAGCAGGTTTGGCCTTGATGTGACGACAGCAAATCTCAACCAGCTGGTCAATGCGACCGACCGTATGCCTTTTACCTCGAACGTCATGCTGGAGGATTTCGAGCTAGCCGCCGAGGGCTCGATTCGCAGGGCAGAAGGTTTTCGGACCTTTGAAGTTGTGACCCACGCCAAGGGAGATGTTGCAGCGCTCGCTCGATTGGTTGGCGTGGGCTCGTTCAAACAGGCATTGCTGGTTGACCTTTCGGGCCGCATTGAAGGCGATCCAACACAAATCGCTGCCACAGGATTACGCGGCCGCATTGCGCAGACCACGGTCTCCGGTGATATCGCATTGCGCTCCGCTCCACCGTTGCAAGTCAATGGGACGTTGGATATCGGCAGCCTGGACCTTGCTGATTTCGAAATTGTCGATGACGAAGCCAAACAGTCTTCGGAGAGGCGGCCGCAGTTGGGGCCACCGGAATGGATTAATTCCGTTGATGCTGATCTACGCTTGCAGGTCGAGCAAATCGTTGGTCTCCCGATGGCGGCGACGGGCCTCTCGGGTCACGCTACGGTCAAGGCGGGCCGGCTCGAGGTTCGCAAGTTCCGCGGCTCATTGTTCGACACGTTGGTCGTTGCCGGCGCCGGGTTACGGTGGAAAGATGGTCAACCGCACATCACTGCCAGTATCACGATGCCCGCGGTCGATCTTGCAAAACTCACCGGCGAAGCGGCTGCTGTGAGCAACAAAAACGGTGACACGAAAGGCGTCAACGAACAGCGCCTGGATGCGCCGCTACCAGTAGCCCCGATGCTACTGGTCGATGCAGATCTGGAATTGAACATCGGCGAAATTAGGGGCGCACCGGTGTCGGTCGAGAATGTGCGCGGCTCAGTGCAACTAGTGCGCGGGCGCCTGCGCGTACCAACGCTCAATTTCAATCTGGCGGGTGCTGTGGTGCAGAGCACGCTGGTGCTCGATGCAAGCCGGGATGAACCACAATTGATCGCTAACGTTTCGGCGCCTCGCCTTGACGTAGCGAAACTGAGCGCCGAGCTAAAGGTGGATGCGCCGGTCGTTGGGACCATTGGTCAGGCAACGGCGACGCTCGACACCCGTGGCGCGTCACTGCGCAGTTGGATGGAGAATGCGAAAGCCGCTGCGCGCATTGGCGCGTCAACGCTCAAGCGTGCTGGCGACGGCGAGCAGCTGACGGTGGAGCGCGCAAGTGCCGTTGCGGGACCGGGTGCGGACGTGCGAGCAGAAATGCACGGGCAATTTGGCGAGTTTCCACTGGACATGGTAGTGACTGGCGGCCGGTTAGTGGAACTACTGGATGAAAAGCCTTTGTGGCCAAAGTTGATGGCCGAGTTGAACACGGTGTTCCGGAAAACACCGATTAGTCTGTCAGCGCAAAGCGCGTTTCACGCTTTGTTGAGCGGACGCAACGTTCCGGTGCGCGCCGAGATGCGATCGCCAAACGGGTACGCTATCGTGGCGGGCACGATTGCCGACTTGCGTGAACCTGCCCGTACACCGCTCGATGTCAACGTGAGCGCAAACGCCCAGGCTTTTCAGCCGTTGCTTGGCGACGGCCGGGCTTTGCCAGATCTTCCGATCAATGCAAGTGCCAAGGCAAGCCTGGACAACAGCATCGTTTCGTTGAAGAAACTCGGGATCCGCGCCGGCGAGGCCGAGCTATCCGGCGAGATGCGACTGGAACTCAAAGATCGGGTGAAACTCACCGCCAGTCTTGCCGGGGAGACGCTCGATCTGAGGCCCTGGATTCCTGCGCCGGCAAAACCAGCGCCAGATGGCGCTGGGGGGAAGAAGCTCTTGCCTGCAGATGCAAAGCTGGACCGGCCTTTTAACTTGAACGCCGTGCGCAAAATCGACGCCGCGCTGGAATTAAAAATAAGGCGTCTGATTTCTCATCAACTTATTCTCGACGATGTCAGCCTGAGGACGGACCTCGACGGTGGTCGGCTGGTTGCTTTCATGTCGATAGCTGAGGGGGATAGCTCAGTTGAACTTCAGTTTGATGGCAGCAGAAATCTGCCGCTTGTCGCCAGCCGCGTCCGTATGACGGATCTCGATCTGGAAGCGCTCAAGACACCGGAAACTCCATTTGTTCGAACCAGTGTTCCGCGCATTACGGCGAATCTGAAATTTGCCGGAGTCGGTACGACGCCGCGCGAGGTGTACAAAACGGCAAAGGGGGAGGCCCTGGTGTCGGTTGGTCCGGGTCAACTGGCCAGAGGAAGCAAACCATTCATGGTGGAGGCAATCTCTACCGACTTGGTGGAGACCTTATTGCCGGGCAGGAAGCCGGACGACTACACGCAGATGGAATGTGCCGCGATATTTTTCAAGGTTGCGGACGGCGTTGCCAGCTCTCCCGACGGTATGGCGGCGCGTTTCAAGGAGGTCGATATTCTGGGCAGTGGCGCGATCAACCTGGAAACGAAAGAGATCCTGTTGGGGTTCAAGGTAGTGCGGCGGCGATGGTTCAGTTTCAGTTTTCTCGATATTGCAGGCGATTTTGCGCGCGTTGGCGGTACGCTCGACAAGCCGACAGTGGGTCTTGCTCCGGGAGGAACACTTTTTACAGGCGGGGCGGCCTGGGCGACTGCGGGTGTTTCGCTGCTGGCCACGAGATTCTGGAGAAAACTTGGCACGGCCGATAATCCTTGCCAGGTAATCATCGAGAGCGGACGCAGGAAGAGTATTCGGCTTGATTCCCTGATAAAAGATCTGCCTAAACCTGGCGATGTGATCAAAAAGCTGCCTTTGCCTGGCGAGAAAAAATCCAAGCAGTAACGAATCAGATAGCGCCGTACGGCTCCACTAACACTCGTTGCTGACGGGCGCTCGCTGCTCACGGGTTTCCCTGGTGTTGCGGGGATTTTCCTGCAGCTCGACGCAGAGTGGCGACGACTGCGCCATGCGCAAAGGTGTCCTCGGGCCGAGACCTAATAGACTAGCGGCATAGAGCTTGCTCCTTTTCGATAGACACAAGTTCAGGCTTGTAATCTGCCTTGAATTGTCTTTTATCGATTGGGAGTTATGACGATGCCCAGGTTCCTGTCTTTGATTGCAGTATCTGTAAGTTTGATGCTGACCGCATGTGTAACCAGCCACCCGCAGAGCGCCGAGGAATTTCGCGTCGCGGCACCCGACGCATTCATGGGAATGAAAGAAACGATGGAAGTTGATCGCCCGTTCTCCGCGGTGGCGGCGACCTTCCGTCAAAAGGCCCCGGAGTGCCTGAGCGTAAAAGTTGAAATGACCGAGCGGTCGGCGACGAGTTACCACGTGGTCGTAACGGCTTATAAGCCGACGGTCGTTGTAAACAACAATCGTGCTGAGTTGCACGTTCAGCAGACCCATGAAAAAGGCGTGCTCAACGTGACTGAGGTGCCGGACGGCGGGTACTACTTGCTGGTTGCAGACGCATATCCGCTGAATGACGGTCGTACTCGTCTGGAATTGTTTGGTCCTTCGCGGGGATATGACGTGCTCATTCGTGCCGTCAAGGGTTGGGCCAGTGGAGAGAATCTAGGCTGTCCCGACATGACCAAGATCGGATAGGGCGTCTGCGATGAAAATCCGCTATGCACAAGCGGCACACGGAATTGCTGGACCGGTTCTGATCGCTTTCTTGTTCGCCATGGCAGGTTGTTCCGGACTGCAGGCATATCCGAACAAATTGGACAAGAACCTGCAGGTGCGAACGCAACTGCAGTCCGGATCGGCTTTTTCCAAAGTTCGGGCATCGATGAGTATTTACCAGGTCAACTCGGAGTGCCAGATTGAGTACCAAGGAACGGTAAATCTAAGGCAACCACATGTCCCGGTTGGCGTTCCTGCCGGCCGCTGGAGTTATCTGGTGTTTGATTTCTCCAGTTCAGGTTTTCTTTCCAATACCAGCACGAGCACTTCCAGTAGAGCGCTATTAAACCCGCAAGCTGGAACGCGCTACGACGTTGATGTCACTTACCGGGACGATATTTACAATGTGACGATTCGCTCGATTGCCAGTGACGGGACTGTTCTTGAACTTCCGCTGCTTGGTCTGGAGGCCTGCCGCCAAGCCTGACAGGCCCTAGTTTCCGCTGCAGAGTTTGTCCAGTGCTCTTTGCTCGCAGGCTTCCCTGGTGTTGTAGGGATTTTCCTGCAGGCATGCTTTGACGAATTTCTCTGCTGCTGCCGGATCAGGGCATGCGTCGAGCTTGCCGGCCAATACCGTCGCACTGAACGCCGCCGCGGCAGCTGCGACCAGCAATCTTGCAATCAGTTTCATCGTCGAATCTCCATGCTGAGAAATACCGATTTTCTCCAACATGGAAACAGCGCGCGTTGATGCCGGTCAAAAGCATCACACTACAATCGTCCGCTGCGCTTGATCTCCAGGTAGCGGTTGACCAGCGCCATCGGCAACTGGTCGGGTTCAACGTCGACACACATAGCGCCCAGTCCTTCGAGCTGATTGAACATGCGCCTGCGGCTTTGCAGATAGTCGGCAACGGCGGCGTGTGTGATCGCACGCTCGAAAGTGTCAACGCGGCTACTGAGTGCTCGTGACAGGATGTTCTCGCGCAGGGAGGCAAATAACACCAGATGTTTTGTTTGCAGCAGCCTCAGGGCAGGGGCGAGCGTGTCGTCATCTTCGTCACGCAGATTGGACAACACTACGACGAGGGCGCGCTTGCGCACGCGTTGCATCAGGTCGAGCACGGCAACGTGATAGTCGCTCGCGTTCATGGTTGGCTGCAGGTCGTAGACGCCATTCAGGATTGTGTTGACAGTCGCTCGCGATTTGCGGGGTGCGAGCCAGCGCGACGGACCGGACATGGTCAACAAACCGACCGCGTCACCCTGGCGCAATCCGACGTAAGCGAGCAGCAGGGCAGAATTCACGACATGATCGAAATGCGAGATGTCATCATCGCGCGCCGCCATGCGCCGCCCGCAGTCGAGCAGGAGTACGATCTGCTGATCACGTTCGTCCTGATATTCGCGTGAAATAAGCCGCCGCATTCGCGCGCTGGCTTTCCAGTCGATTTGCCGCTGCGGATCACCCTCACGGTATTCGCGCAGTTGATGGAAGTCCATGCCTTCGCCGCGCCGGCGGCGTTGCAGCACGCCGAGTTGAGACAGGCGGTGATCTGTGGCCATCAGCGCGAATCCGGTCACGCGCGCAAAGTCCGGATAGACGCGCACTTTCTCCGGCTGTCCTGCCAGACGTTGCACATTCCACAGGCCAAGCGGTGAGACGATGCGCAGTTGAATCCGGCCGAATGAAATCTCGCCGCGTTCGTGCGGGCGTATACGGTACTGCAGTTCCAACCAGCCGCTTGCCGGAAGCTCAGCTGTTTGCGGAAGTCCCTCCGAGGTGACTTGTGGCGGAAAAAGATCGTGCACGTCGACGCAGATGGCGCGCGGCTCGCGGTTCTCCAGCCTCAGCGCAGTCTCATGTGCGTTACCCAGGGGTAGCGAACCCGGCACGCGGCGGTCGGCGTACGGCACAGCGGTTCGCAACCCACGCAGGGCATCGAACAGCGCGGTCAGCAG
>JBFKXV010000178.1:0-5907 GCA_041637935.1 Burkholderiales bacterium
GCCGCAGGAACGCGGTTTGGAGCGCACCGAGGGTACGCCCGTGTGGACTTTCCCGCCGGACTACATAGACCGGCTGCGTGCCGCCATCATCAACGCCAATCCGCCGCTTAAAGAAGCACTCGAGGCGGGATCGCCGTCCGGGACAAGTGCACCGGCGCAGTAGCGAGCGTAATAGATCCGGCGATTACCGTGCGAAACCGGAGCGAATCCAGTCTTCGCTCTTCACGCCTTCAGGCGGATAGACTTCCTCGGCGCTAAAGTGGACTACGTCGGTCACAATGGTTTGTCTCCGACCCGTTTGGTCATACCGTAGGCGGTGCCCTGCACGCCCTGTTGGCCGTCGCCAAGCTTCATTTTAGTCTTGCCGCTCGGCGTTTCGAACATTAGGCCTTCAAAAGCAGCGACGATCTGAGATTGATTCGGCTTTCCATTTGCCGCGCGCTGCGCTCTCTCGAAGGCGGCTTAGGTGCCGAGTATCGTCTGCACGATGTGCTGCGAGGCGAACACCGATATCATGCCGAAACGCTTTTCATACCCTCCGCTAAAACAGCGGTTCAATGCGTTTTCCGGTGCGACAGTTCCGTGCGGTTCGCCTGCCCTGATCGTGTTGCCGATGCCGCAGGCAACAGCGGTTGTCGGGTCCAATTCAGCGACGGCTCGTTGATGGTAATTTTCGCAGTAACTTCTGACGACTCTACGTCAACCGGGGTGCGGCGGCCATGCGTCAGGAAAGCAACGAGGTCCGCAATCTCGGATTCTTCGAGAACTTTTCGCCACGCTGGCATTGATGTGCCTGCGATACCATTGCGGATGACTCTGCGCAGGTTAGAAGCTGATTTTGTGTTGGACATGCGATCGAAGCGCAATTCGCGCGGCCTCGGTTCCAGAAAACTTCCAATCCAGTTTCTGCTCGAACCATCGGCTGCATGACAGAATGCGCAATTGGCCAAAAACAAATCCTTGCCACGTAGCTCGCTTTCAGACAACTTCTGCTGCAGCTTTGGCCGGCCGTGTATGAGATACGGAGACGCCCCAGAATAGTTCGGCAGAGACTTTGCACCCTGGTTGCCCGTCAGTGCAGATGGACGAGCCGCCGTGCGCGGTAGCAGTTCGCGGGGTCGTCCCGCGTGGCAATCGATGCACGTGTCTGCACTTCTCGGGTATGAAACAGCCCGTGGCTCGAACTTCAATGGTTCGTTGTTGACACGGCGCGGCTCATGGCAGGTGATACAGGCCGACAGAAACAGCTTCTTGCCAACACGCTGTGACGGACTCAGGTCATGCGAGGCCGTGTCGATCGGCAATGTGCGCATTGCAAAAGCGAAGGCAGCTTCGTAGCGCTGGTGATTCTCCCAGCCGTTGGCTGCGGTGTGATACGCCAACCCCGGCTGGGGTGATGCCATCAGTGTAGTTCTGATGTAATCGACGACAGCAGCCATCTCGTCGCTGTTCATTACGCGCGCGAATGACATCATTGCAGTGCCAGGTTTGCCTTGTCGTACTGCCGCCAGCATTTTCTCTCGCGTGACATGGCGCCGATTCGTCCGCGTGAAGTCACGCGGTTTTGGGTTGAGATACGCCGCTGCCACCGTGTTTGCGTTTCCCGAGTAAGCGTGGCACTGATAGCAATGGAATTCGTATAAGCTTTTTCCTTGGTCTAAATGACCTTCCTGCGCACTGGTTGCGCTCGTGAAAAGCGAGAAAACAAAGATGCAGGCAGCACGAACCCGCTTCGTCGCAATTTCTCGTCTCAACCGGTCCGTTAATTGTGCTGATGGTGCTCTCATGAGGTTAGGGTTGCCATCCCGATCAATCGTGATTGTTCGTCGCTGCGCACGCAAGTCGATTTGATCTTACTCAAACCAACAAGAAACTTTCGGCTGAATGTGACTTAGTCACATGACTTCGATGGAGCATTGATTCAGCATACGTTCATAATGAGGTATTAGGGAAGAGGCTGCCGTATGCGCCTTTGCTTCGAGAGACACGCTACGGAGAGCGCGCGTTACGCGATGTTTTCTGACGAAGATAGCAATTTCGGTCGATGCTATGAAGCCTCGGCAGTCCGCGTGCTAATCCAATGATCGCAGAACTTGGACATTTTGCATTGATTGTCGCGCTCGCGCTTTCTGGCGCGCAAGCGTTTTTCACCCTTGCAGGCGCTGTCGTTGGCAATCAGTCATGGATGAACGTCGGGCGAACCACTGCAAGAGGGCAAGCGGCGTTTCTCTCCATCGCGTTGGCTGGGCTTGCGTACTCGTTCATCATTAACGACTTCTCCGTTGCTTACGTTGCGCAGAATTCCAACTCAGCGCTCCCGCTGCATTACCGCATTTCGGCGGTATGGGGTGCTCACGAAGGCTCCATGCTGTTGTGGGGCTGGATACTATCTCTCTGGACGCTCGCAGTGACAGTGTTCAGCCGTGGTTTGCCAGCGCAGTTGCTGGCCCGTGTGCTCGGCGTCATGGGTCTCGTCAGTCTCGGGTTCCTCGCCTTCATCCTGGCGACGTCGAATCCGTTTAGCCGGCTCGATCCGCCAATGACCGAAGGCCGCGATCTCAATCCGCTGTTGCAGGATCCTGTTCTGATCTTTCACCCTCCATTGCTCTACTTGGGATATGTCGGCTTTGCGGTTGGCTTCGCGTTTGCCATTGCTGCGTTGCTGGGTGGCCGACTGGATGCCGCATGGGCGCGCTGGTCCAGGCCGTGGACGCTTGCAGCCTGGTCTTTTCTGACGCTGGGCATCGCACTCGGAAGCTTCTGGGCCTACTACGAACTCGGTTGGGGCGGCTGGTGGTTCTGGGATCCAGTGGAAAACGCGTCGTTCATGCCGTGGCTCGCGGCGACGGCGTTGATCCATTCGAGTGCGGTGACGGAAAAGCGCGGCGTGTTGAAGGGATGGACCGTGTTGCTCGCCATCACGGTCTTTGCCCTTAGCCTTTTGGGAACGTTTCTGGTCCGCTCGGGTGTGCTCACCTCGGTTCACGCGTTTGCGACCGATCCCTCGAGAGGCGTGTTCATCCTCGGGCTGCTGGTCGCTGTGATTGGCGGGTCATTGCTGCTATACGCGTGGCGAGCGGCCACGATCAGCAGGGCTTCTGCCTTATTTGCGCCAATTTCCCGTGAGGGATTTATCCTCGTCAATAATCTGCTGCTGTTTGTGGCAATGGCGACGGTACTGCTCGGCACGCTCTATCCCCTTGCGGTCGATGCTCTCGGTTATGGCAAGCTCTCTGTAGGCCCACCCTATTTCAATACCGTGTTCATTCCGCTGATGCTGGCAGTTGCACTCATCATCGGTGCCGGTGCCATTGCCAGGTGGAAAAATGATTCGGCGTCGCGCATCGGGGGGAGATTACGGATGGCTGCCGTGGCGACAGTAGTGGTTGCGGTCGCGGTCATCGCCGTCACTCGCGATGCGACGGGGATTCGTGCCGCGCTGGCGGTGTCTTTAGCGTTGTGGATTGTCTCGAGCACGATCACTGCGATGAACGTGCGGTTGCGGCCGTTGTCGGCATTGGCGCCGTCGCTTGCACAGATGCCGGCGGCACAATGGGGAATGGTCATCGCGCATATCGGCTTCGCTGTGGCGCTCGTTGGCATCGCATTGTCCAGCCTGTACAGCACCGAGACCCATCGGCGAATGGTCCCGGGCGATCGCGTCTTGGTCGCTGGTTATGCATTCGCTTTCACGGAACTGCGCGAAGTTGATGGCCCCAACTACCGTGCCACGGAAGCTGTGTTTGAAGTAGCCGCTCACGGCAAGCAAGTCGCGGTGTTGCGTGCCCAGAAGCGTATTTACAGTGCGAGCAATATGCCCATGACCGAGGCAGGCATCGACGGTGCGTTTACCCGCGATCTCTATGTTTCGCTCGGCGAGCCGCTCGAAGGCAGTGCCTGGAGCGTGCGGCTATATGTGAAACCGTACATTCGCTGGATCTGGTTAGGCGCAATGCTGATTGCGGCCGGTGGATTTGTTGCTGCCTTTGACAGGCGCTATCGGCTGCTGGCACGGCGCAACATCGCGGCGCATCCCACAACACAGCGACAGGCGATGGCAGGGCGATAGCAGATATGCGCAAGCGTTTCTTTCCTTTGATCATCTTCACCGGTCTGGTCGGTTTGCTCGCGATTGGCTTGACGCTCAATCCGCGCGTCGTGCCGTCACCGCTGATAGACAAGCCGGCGCCGTTGTTTTCACTACCGCAGGTACACGATGCGGCTGCCGTCATCGGCAGCGAGCAAATGAAGGGCAAGGTCGTTCTGCTCAATGTGTGGGCCTCGTGGTGTGTCTCGTGCCGCCTCGAGCACGAACAATTTGTCAAGCTGGCAACTTCGGGTGAGGTGCCGGTTTACGGCCTCAACTACAAGGATCGGCGCGAGGACGCGGTTCGCTGGCTCGAGTTTTACGGAAACCCCTACGTAGTCAGTGCGCTGGATGCTGATGGCCGGGTTGGCATCGACTTCGGTGTTTACGGTGTGCCGGAGACATTCGTCATCGACGGCGAAGGAATCATTCGCTATAAGCACATCGGTCCGATTGACGAGACCACACTCGGCAAAAAAATCATGCCGCTGGTGCGGGAACTGAAAGGGCGCCGCTTATGAGATGGATCTGGTTTGCGGCGCTGTTGACTTTTACTTGCGCAACGTTTGGCGCCGATTCACCGCTGGTTTTCAACAGCGCCGAGCAGGAGACACGCTTTAAGAAGTTGATGACCGAGCTGCGCTGTCTGGTTTGCCAGAATCAGTCGCTCGAGGACTCGAACGCGCCGCTGGCACAAGATCTTCGTAACCAGGCTTACACCATGATGCGTGACGGTGCGAGCGACGATGACATTATGGACTACATGGTAGATCGTTACGGCGACTTTGTCCGCTATCGCCCGGCTTTCAGGCCGGTGACGTTTTTGCTGTGGTTAGGCCCGCTGCTGCTGTTGCTGATTGCAGCAGCAGTGGCGTGGCGTTGGCTTGGCGCGCAGCAGGTTGCCGAGGCGGTGGAACTGAGTGAAGCGGATGACGCACGTGCCCGGCGTCTGCTCGATGGCAAAGCACCTCGGAAGGAGAAACACCGTAAATGACTATCTTCTGGGCCCTGTCGAGCTTGATGGTCATTGCGGCCATTGCCCTGGTGGTTCTCCCGCTGCAGGGAAAACGCCGCGGCACAGGCGCTGCTGGCACCAGTGTCAGTGTGGAAATACATCGGCATCGTGCCGCCGAGCTCGACGAAGAACACGCGCGGGGAATCGTTGGCAAAGAGTCACTGGAAATCGCACGCAGCGAACTGAAGCGTGAACTCCTCAAGGACAGCGATGCGCATGAAACGGTGCGAGCTACATTGGTGGGCGCAAGGCGAGCGGTTTTCGCAACTGTTATTGTCGTGCCAGTGACCATCGTTGGACTTTATCTTTGGCTGGGTAATGCCGGTTTGACAGACAAGCATTTGGTGGAGCAGAGCGACGCGGGCAACGGGTTCCCGGGTCAGGCCGCTGTTCCGCCGGAGATGCATGGCGTGGCAGAGATGATCGTGCGCCTCGAGGAGAAGCTGAAGAACGCGCCAGGTGATGCGGAGGGCTGGATTCTGCTGGGGCGTTCCTATGCCTACCAGCGGCGCTTTGAAGATGCTCTACGTGCGTTTACCGTGGCGGTTGATCTTAAACCCGGCGATGCCCGTCTGCTCAGCGACTATGCCGAAGCACTGGCAGTGACACGGAACAGTCGCGTCGATGGGGAGGTGCTCGGAGTTGTACAGCGAGCGCTCGCCATCAATCCCGATAACAAGAAAGCGTTGTGGCTGGCCGGGCTGGAGCGCTACCAAAGCGGTGACCAAGCGCGCGCCGTGACCATCTGGAAACGCCTGCAGCGACAACTGCCTGAGAACAGTTCGGAGCGCCAGTTGGTTGACAC
>JBFKXV010000179.1:0-5833 GCA_041637935.1 Burkholderiales bacterium
GCTGCCGATGCTCTCGCCCATCATCGCAGTGGTCATGACGTTCTCGGTGTTGTTCACTTTTACTGACTTCCAGCTGATCTGGGTTCTCACTCGGGGTGGTCCGATCAATGCCACGCATCTGATGGCGACGCTGTCGTTTCAACGGGCCATTCCCGGCGGCGCGCTCGGTGAGGGCGCGGCGATCGCCACGGCGATGATTCCGTTCCTGCTGGCGGCAATTCTGTTCTCCTATTTCGGACTGCAGCGCCGCAAATGGCAGCAAGGCGGTCGCGACAACTAGTGTACAAGGGCTAATTAGATGGCAGATTCGGAACAGCGCGAGGGTATGCACTATCTGGAATCGCTTCCCAGAAGATGGGTAACGGTATATGTCCCGTTGCTATTGTTTCTGTTCTTCCTGCTGTTCCCGTTCTACTGGATGGGATTGACGGCATTCAAACCCAATGCCGAGTTGTTGGCTACCGACGGCAATCCATTTTGGGTGCTGGCGCCGACCCTGGATCACATCAAGAAACTTTTTGTTGATACCTCTTATCCTTCATGGATGTGGAACACCATCATCATATCGGTGGTGTCGACTTTTCTTTCACTGGCGGCAAGTGTGTTTGCTGCTTATGCCATCGAACGTCTGCGTTTCAAAGGTTCACACCAGATAGGTCTGGCAATCTTTCTTGCCTATCTGGTGCCGCCATCGATTCTGTTTATTCCATTGGCGACGATGATTTTCCAGCTCGGTATTTTCGATACTCGTTGGGCGCTGATTCTGACCTATCCGACATTCCTGATACCGTTTTGCACCTGGCTTCTGATGGGCTACTTCCGTTCGATTCCTTTCGAACTGGAGGAGTGTGCTTTGATCGACGGTGCAACCCGCTGGCAGATTCTCACACGCATCGTGCTGCCGCTGGCAGTTCCCGGCCTGATTTCGGCAGGCATTTTTGCGTTTACGCTGTCCTGGAACGAATTCATTTACGCATTGACCTTTGTATCGGCATCGGAAAACAAGACCGTGCCAGTCGGGGTAATTACAGAACTCGTCGAAGGTGACGTCTATCATTGGGGCTCACTGATGGCAGGTGCGTTGATCGGCTCTCTGCCAGTTGCCATCATGTACTCGTTTTTCGTCGAGTACTACGTTGCCGGTATGACTGGTGCCGTCAAGGAATAACTGAAGGCGACTTATCGGCGATTCAGCTTGCTCGCAAGGGCAAGTTGTCGCCCGTTGTGTGGGGCGGCCTCGGCCTGGCCGGTTTCCCCGGCCGCGAACAGCGGCGTCGCTGGCTGCTGTAGTGCCGGCTTTTCTCGCGTCCGTTCACATGGCGGGCTTATAATGCCGGTCTGCCCGGCACCGGGTATCGCCCGCAACAGGCCGCGGAATGGAAGGCCGGCGCGCGAGATCATTGCCGGAATTGCCTCCAGGAGGGTAACCATGCTTCAAGCAGCCGATCTGACTATTCGACTAAACGCCGCGGACGACGTTGTCATTGCCCGTGCCGAGTTGCCGGCTGGCACCGAGGTCATCAAGGAGAAGGTACGCACCGCGGTAACGATTCCGGCGGGACACAAGATCGCGACCCGTGCTCTGAAAGCGGGTGATCCGGTACGCCGTTACAACCAGATTATCGGCTTCGCGACCCAGCCAATCAGCCCGGGTGACCACGTTCATGTGCACAACCTGGGAATGGGTGAGTTCGAGCGCGACTATGCCTTCAGCGCCGACTACGTGCCAACCGATTTGGTTGCGGAACCCGCGACATTCATGGGAATCAAGCGTGACGACGGGCGCGTGGCGACACGCAACTACCTCGGCGTGATCTCGAGCGTGAATTGCTCGGCCCACGTATGCCGACTGATCGCGAAATACTTTGACGATGATTTCATGGCCCAGTATCCCAACGTCGACGGCGTGGTACCCATCCACCACCGCACCGGATGCGGTATGGGTGCTGACGGCGAACCGATGGCAGTCTTGCGGCGAACACTGGGTGGTTATGCGATCCACCCAAATTTTCATGCCTCCTTGCTGATCGGGCTCGGTTGCGAGGCAAACCAGATCAATAACCTCCTCGCCGCACAGGGCCTGAAACGCAGCGACCGTCTGAAGGCGTTTACCATCCAGGATACCGGTGGTACCCGCAAGACCGTGGAACAGGGCATCGGCATGATTAAAGAGATGCTGCCCGATGCCAATCGCGTATCTCGCGAGCAGCTTCCGGCCGGCCATCTCAGCTTGGGGCTCGAGTGTGGCGGCTCGGACGGGTATTCAGGCATCTCCGCCAATCCGGCGCTTGGCGCTGCCGCCGATTTGCTGGTGATGCACGGCGGTACTGCGATGCTATCGGAGACGCCCGAGGTTTACGGCGCAGAGCATTTGCTGACGCGGCGAGCCGTCTCGCGTGAAGTCGGCGAGAAACTCGTCAAGCGCATCAAGTGGTGGGAAGACTACACGGCACGCCTCGGTGGGGAAATGAACAATAACCCGTCTCCCGGAAACAAGGCTGGAGGATTGACGACGATCCTCGAGAAATCCCTTGGAGCCGTTGCCAAGGGCGGCACGCAGGGCATGATGGATGTCTACGAATATGCTGAACCGGTGACCGCAAAGGGATTCGTGTTCATGGACACACCGGGCTACGACCCGGTTTCGGTCACCGGTCACGTCGCGGGCGGCGCCAACGTTGTCTGTTTTTCGACTGGACGCGGCTCGGCGTTCGGCTGCAAACCCGCGCCGAGTATCAAGCTGGCGACCAACAGCGCATTGTTCCAGAAGCAGGAAGAGGACATGGACGTCAATTGCGGTGTGATCGTTGATGGAAAAGCCAGTATCGAGGAAGTCGGGCAGGAAATTTTTGATCTGATACTGAAAGTCGCCTCGGGCCAGAAGTCCAAGAGCGAGCAATGGGGTTACGGCGAAGACGAGTTCGCTCCCTGGGTTCTTGGGCCGACGATGTGATCGGACCGGCTACACTGGAGTGACGCTCGCGCCCGTGGCGATGGCTGCGCATCGCCGGCGGGCTTCGGGTCCGCCTCTACGCGACGATTCAAGTTCCCATTACGGGCAGCGACCTGGCAGAACGTGTTCTTGGAGGCAGTAATGACTGACGAATTCGGTTCCAAGGAATGGTTCGAACAATTCCAGAAAATGTGGAATCCGATGAACTTTCCGTTTCCCGGCATGGTGCAACCAACGCTTGATCCGGAAGAAATCGAAAAAAAGATTGCCGAGTTAAAAGCGGTTGAAAGCTGGTTGAAGATGAACGTCGGCATGATCGAGATGAGTATCAAGACGATGGAAATGCAAAAGGCGACGCTTGAAACACTCCGGGAAGGCGCAAAGCAGAGCGGCACCGCGAGCAAACCGGCAAAAGACGAAAAGAAACGCGGATAGCGCGCAGCGGCTCCGGCAGGACGCCGGCCAGTGATCCTCCGGGAACTCGAATTCGGCTCAGGGCAGTACCGGTCTGCCTGCCGGTTGCGCGAGACAGTGTTGCGCGAACCGCTCGGTTTGCTGCTGAGCGAGGCTGACCTTCGGGGCGAGGCCGAACAATTGCATTTCGGAATGTATGCCGACGAGGAACTGGTGGCCTGTGTCACCGCGGTACCGGTTGCTGCGACGAAGGCCAGGATTCGTCAGACTGCGGTCGCGCCTGGCTATCAGCGGCAGGGTGTGGCGCGCGACATGATGCGCCAGGTGGAGGCGATTCTTGCTGCCCGCGGCTACACCACATTGAGCTTGCATGCGCGCACGAGTGCCGTCGGTTTCTATCTCAAGCTTGGCTACACGACAGTAGGCGACGAGTTCATCGAGGTCACGGTACCCCACCAGAAGATGATCAAGAAACTGGCCTGAAGCTGCGCCTGAACACATTGCTGTGCACGAATGTCGTATTACGACGCTGTTACACCCTTCAGCCGCTCCATTGCGGCAACCAGTCGTGCGCTGATACCCGGTTCCCACGCTGAGTGGCCGGCATCGGGAACGACGATGTAGTCGGCTTCCGGCCAGGCAAGGTGCAGTTCGTTTGCCGTGCCAATCGGGCAAACCATGTCGTAGCGTCCCTGGATGATGGTGCAGGGCAGGTGGCGTATCCGGTCGATCCCTGAAATGAGTTGGTTCTCCGCAAGAAAAGAACCGTTGGCGAAGTAATGCGCTTCGATGCGTGCCAATCCGAGCGCGACGCGATCATCGGCATAGTGGGCCACCGTCGAAACGCTGGTGAGCAAGGTTGAGCACGACCCCTCGTAGGTGCCCCAACGCCTTGCCGCTTCGGCGCGTATTTGCGGGTCCGGATCGTTGAGCCGGCGAGCGTACGCGCGCAGAAGGTCGGGCCGTTCCCGTTCTGGAACAAAACTCGAGAACTCATGCCACGCCTCGGGAAAGAAGCGACGCATACCGTAGAGAAACCAGTCGATTTCGCTTTGTGTGGAGAGAAATATGCCGCGCAACACCAACGCCGAGCAATATTGCGGCTGGGCTTGCGCGTAGGCCAGCGCCAAAGTACTGCCCCATGATCCGCCAAAGACGATCCACTTCTGCACGTGCAAATGTTCGCGCAAGCGCTCGATGTCGGCGATTAAGTCCTGGGTCGTGTTATTGCGCGTCTCGCCAAGTGGCGTGGAACGATTGGAACCGCGCTGATCGAAAATGACGATGCGATAGAAGTCCGGATCGAAAAAGCGCCGGTGCGCCGGGCTGGCGCCTGCCCCGGGGCCGCCGTGCAGGAACAGCACCGGGACACCGTGTGGGTTGCCGCTTACTTCCCAGTAGATTTCGTGGATCGAATCCAGCCTCAGGCGGTTCGATACGAACGGTTCCAGGTGCGGATAGATTTCAGTACGTTGGTCCGAATCGAGCGGTGGATTCATTCAAGCGTTCTGCACGTGTAAGTGAGCCAGTCGCCCGGGGCGCCTCAGCTGCATGACAGTGCGGTTTGGGCAACTCACATACGTTCGCGCATTGGCTCGCTGTAGTCAATCAGTGCAGCGCTTTTACTTGATATCCCCGGTCGACGAGTATCGCAATGATCCCGTCGTCGCCAACCATATGCAATGCCCCGATGGCTACGAATTCGCGCTCGTCAGTACGAAGCATTGCTTCAATCTGTCGCGCCATATTGACGTTTCGCTCGGTCAAGAAGCGCTCGTGGAACTCTCTTGCCAGTCTATCCTCGAGTCTTCGCTCTTCCACTCTTAACACGGCGTCAAGGACTTCGATGTTTCCTGAGCGCCAGGCGCCGATCATTTTCGCAACCAGCCCGGCAACTTCTCCGTTAGCGATTTCATCGACAGTAATCTGCAACATGGCTATTTGTAATTCAGGAGAAAGTCTTTCGAGCATTTGCATCTGCTGCGACATGGACTCCAATGAAGTGATGCGTTTGCCTTCGGTCCGCGCGCGTTGCGAGAAATAGGTTTCGAGACCTTGCTGTGCAACGTAACCAAGGCGGGCATACTCGAGGCTGGTCAATGTGAACATGAGTAAATACGGTTTCATTTGACGCAGTTGCTCGAACGGGATGCCGTAATCCGCAGAAACTTCTGCCACACGCGACAGCACCGATGGAGCAACGTGGTTTTCGATGTTGTCCGGTGGCGCGTACATGGCAGACATGACAGCAGTGAGTGCCTCTTGCTGGTTGCCCGGATCTACTTCAAGTGCGAGAACTTCAGCCTCGCCGAACGCGGATTCCACTGCGGCAGGCAGCGGATAGAAATCCGATTTTCCGACGTGGATGGTCCCGAACAGGTAAACGGTGTTGTTCCCGGAACGCACCTCCCAGAACGGAGGGCTGGACGCCGATTGCCCCCAAGCCGGAAGGCTCGTGAGCGCAAC
>JBFKXV010000180.1:0-5830 GCA_041637935.1 Burkholderiales bacterium
AAGTCGAGATCGTGTTCAAAATCGAAGCTGCTCATGTCACACCTTGGTATTGAGCAGGGCGCGATGGCCGCCGCTGATCAACGCATCGATTTCCTCGTCCGATAGAACGTAGGGCGGCATGAAATAAACCGTGTTTCCAATCGGCCGCAGCAACACGCCTTGTTCCAGAGCGGCGAAATGGTAACGCCGCGCAAACGACGGATCATCGGTATCGACGTCAAAGGCGGTGATCATGCCGGTCTGTCGCAAATGGCGCACTCGAGGGTGATCATTGAAAACCTGTGCCGCCAGCAGAATTTTGCTCGCGCGCTCGCGATTGGCAGCGATGACATTGTCCCGTTCAAAGATATCGAGCACTGCCAGCGCAGCGCTGCACGCCAGCGCGTTGCCGGTGTAGGAATGCGAATGCAGAAAGCCGCGCGTGAGGTCATCGGCATAGAAGGCCTGATAGATCTGGTCGCGGCACATGACGACTGAAAGCGGCAGATAGCCACCAGTGATGCCCTTGGACAATGTCATCAGGTCGGGCGTGACGCCGGCGCCCTGGTGCGCAAAGAAGGTACCGGTGCGGCCGAATCCGACCGCGATCTCATCGAATATCAAATGAACCTGATGCCGGTCGCATGCCGCGCGTACCAGGCGCAGGTACTCCGGGTCATGCATCGCCATCCGGTTGGCGCACTGTACCAGCGGTTCGACGATGACTGCCGCGGTTTGCGCGGCGTGTGCGTCGAGATGTTGCTCGAGGGCGCGGGCGGCGCGGGCGGCGCAGTCGATGGCGGATTCGCCTTGTTTGGCTTCGCGCCAGTCAGGACTGGGCACAGTGCTGCTTTCTCTGAGCAAAGGCGCATAGGCATCGCGAAACAGCGCCACGTCGGATACCGAAAGTGCGCCCAGAGTCTCGCCATGGTAGCCACCGCTGATGGTGACGAAGCGGGTTTTGTCCGGCTGTCCGCCATTGCGCCAGTAATGCATGCTCATTTTCAGCGCAATCTCGACAGCGGAAGACCCATCGGATGCGTAGAAACAATGTCCGAGCTGATCATCGGTGAGCGCAGCGAGCCGCTCGGACAACGCGACCACCGGTTCGTGGGTAAAACCGGCAAGGATGACGTGCTCGAGCCGCTCGAGCTGATCACGCAGCGCGGCATTGATGGCTGGATTGCAATGCCCGAACAGGTTGACCCACCATGAACTGATACCGTCGAGATAGCGCTGACCTTCGGCGTCGTACAGCCAGGCGGCTTCGCCGTGCACGACCGGCAATGGCGGAAACGTCTCGTGCGTTTTCATTTGCGTGCACGGGTGCCAGACAGACGCGAGCGTGCGCTCGATCATGGAGCGGTTCGAGGGCGATGTTATTTTCGGGGGCGACGCCATGGCTGCAACGCAAATACAGGGACAAACGATGGAGAAGAGACGATTTGACCGACAAGCCTACTACATTGAACTTGTCGGGCGCAGCAACACTTTAAAAAAGCCGCGATCAGGAAACGGCGTTCAAAACGTTTCGCTTTCACCCAGATAGCGCCATTGACCGGCAGGGAGTTTGCCGAGTTTGACGCTGCCAATGCGCACGCGCTTCAGTCCGGTCACTTTCAGACCGACCAATTCACACATGCGGCGAATCTGGCGCTTGCGGCCTTCGCGCAGCACGAAGCGCAGTTGATCTTCGTTGAGCCACGATACTTTCGCCGGTTTGAGCGGTTTGCCATCGAGCTCCAATCCGTGATTGAGCAGTCGCAAGCCTTTTTCGCTGAGCTTGCCCTGCACGCGCACCAGGTACTCTTTTTCCAATGCCGAGTCGCGGCCGATGAGGCGCTTGGCGATACGGCCATCCTGGGTCAGGACCAGCAGTCCGGTCGAATCGATATCGAGCCGGCCGGCCGGCGCGAGGCCCTTCAGGTGCTGGCGCACGAAACGCGTCTTCGAGGTGTCTTGTGCGTAGTGATTGTCCGGCTTAACCAGTGCGACTGCCGGCCGGTATCCGCTTTCGGCCTGGCCTGAAACATAGCCAATCGGTTTGTTGACCAGGATGGTGACTTTGTGAATCGCCGCAGTGCGTTTATCAAGCGTTATTTTTGCTGTCGGGTCGGCCCGCGTGCCCAGTTCCTCGACCCGCTGACCGTCGACATAGACCCAGCCGCGCGCGATATAGTCGTCGGCTTCGCGCCGCGAGCACATGCCGCGTTCGGACATCAGTTTCGAGACGCGAACGCGTGCATCGGCAGCGGACAAATTTGCCTGCGCTTTGCCCGGGTGTTTCGCGTCAGACCCGCTCGCCAAAACAGGTGGCACGCTCAGGCGGCTTCCAGCAATTCGCGCAACACGTAGGGAAGGATGCCGCCGTGCCGGAAATAATCGACCTCAACGGCCGTGTCGATCCGTATCAACAAGCTCACTTCCTTGTGTGATCCGTCGGCGCGGGTGATGACCATCTTGATTTCCTGCTGCGGTTTGAGCTTGTCGAGACCGACGATGTCGAACGTCTCGTCGCCTTTGATACCCAGTGAAGTCACCGAGTCCGCGCCCTTGAACTGCAGCGGCAGCACCCCCATGCCAACCAGATTGGAACGGTGAATGCGCTCGAAACTGCGAGCGATGACGGCTTTGACGCCGAGCAATTGCGTGCCCTTGGCCGCCCAGTCGCGCGACGAGCCGGTGCCATATTCCTCGCCGCCGAATACCACGGTGGGGATTTCATCGTCGATGTAGCGCATCGCCGCGTCATAAATAGACATCTTCTCGCCATCCGGTTGATGCAGCGTCCAGCCGCCCTCGACACGACTGCCGTCGGCGGTCGGCGGGAGCATCAGGTTCTTGATACGCACGTTGGCAAACGTGCCGCGCATCATCACTTCGTGATTGCCGCGGCGGGCTCCATAGCTGTTGAAGTCGACTTTGGTCACACCCTTGCTGATCAGATACTGGCCGGCCGGAGACGTGTCCTTGATCGAGCCAGCCGGCGAAATGTGATCGGTAGTGACCGAGTCGCCGAAAACGCCAAGTGCGCGAGCGCCTTTGATATCCGCCACCACGCCTGGCCGCATGCCGAACGATCTGAAGAATGGCGGTTCGGCGATGTAGGTCGACTTGGGCCAGTTGTAGACTTCGCCGGATGAGGACGCGACGTCCTTCCACAATGGGGTTGCATCAGCGAGATCCTTGTACAGCCTGCGGAAAGTCTTGGCGTCAGTTGCGAAGCGCAGCGCATCCGCCACTTCCTGCGGTTGTGGCCAGATATCGCCGATGTAAACTGGCTTGCCGTCCTTGCCGGTACCGAGCGGTTCGGTCATCACGTCCTTCATCATGGTGCCGGCGATTGCGTAGGCAACGACCAGCGGCGGGCTGGCAAGGAAGTTGGCCTTGATATTGGCGTGGATGCGTGCCTCGAAATTGCGGTTGCCCGACAAAACGGCGGCGCACACCAGGTCGTTGTCCACAATGACTTCTTCCAGAGCCGGGTCGAGCGGTCCGGCATTGCCGATACAGGTCGTACAGCCGTAAGCGGACAGGTAAAAGCCGAGCTTTTCGAGATAGGGTAGCAATCCGGCCTTCTTGAGGTAATCGGTGACCACGCGCGAGCCCGGCGCCAGCGAAGTTTTAACGTGTTTCTTGACTGTCAGGCCTTTCTCGACGGCCTTTTTCGCCAACAAGCCTGCAGCGAGCAGCACACCCGGGTTGGAGGTGTTGGTACATGACGTGATGGCTGCGATCAGCACGTCGCCATTGCCGATTTCGACCTTACCGCCGGGTGCGCCGGCACTCGGGCTGACCGCCGATGGTGACGGCCGGTTATCGACCATTTCGACGACATCGGCTTCCGCACCCGGCTGCAACGATTCGGCAGCGACGGTACCGCCGCCGATGCGTGGATGCACATCATCCAGCGCAGTGGCAAAGCGCCTGTCCAGTTCCGCAGCCGGTTTGTTGTAGCCGGACTGCGCGCCCGGTTTGGAAAACAGTTCCTTGAATTGCTTCTTGACCGAGCCCAGAGCAATACGATCCTGCGGCCGCTTCGGTCCGGCGAGCGATGGCTCAACGCTGGCAAGATCGAGTTCGAGCACCTTGCTGTACTGCAGGTCGCCGGCGCGCGGCATGCCGAACATGCCCTGCGCCTTGTAATACGCTTCGAATGCGGCAATTTCGTCGTCGCTGCGGCCCGTGTAGCGCAGGTATTCGACTGTCTTGTTGTCGATCGGGAAAAAGCCCATGGTGGCGCCGTATTCGGGTGCCATGTTGGCAATGGTGGCGCGGTCAGTAACAGGCAGGTTTGCCGTGCCGTCACCGAAGAACTCGACAAATTTGCCGACCACTTTCGCCTCGCGCAGCATTTCGGTTACGGTCAGTACCAGGTCGGTCGCAGTCACGCCCCAGCGCAGATTGCCTTTGAGGTTAACGCCGACGACGTCCGGAGTGAGGAAGTAAACCGGCTGACCGAGCATACCCGCTTCCGCTTCGATACCGCCAACACCCCAGCCAACCACACCGATACCGTTGATCATGGTGGTGTGCGAGTCGGTGCCGACCAGCGTATCCGGATAGTAGATGTCGTCTTTCTTGTGAACGCCGCGCGCCAGGTACTCGAGGTTGACCTGATGCACGATGCCGATTCCGGGCGGCACGACCTTGAATGTGTCGAATGCCTGCATGCCCCATTTCATGAACTGGTAGCGTTCCTTGTTGCGGTGGAACTCCAGTTTCATGTTCAGGTCGAGCGCGTCCTTCGAGCCATAGTTGTCGATTTGCACCGAGTGGTCGACGACCAGATCGACCGGCACCAGCGGTTCGATCACTTTCGGGTCCTTGAACATCACCTCGGCAACGCTGCGCATGGCGGCCAGGTCGGCCAGCAACGGCACACCGGTGAAGTCCTGCAGCACGATGCGCGACACGACAAACGGGATCTCTTCGGTGCGCTTGGCGTTGGGCTTCCAGTTGGCGAGCTGCTTTACGTGCTGTTCGGTGATCTTTTTGCCGTCGCAATTGCGCAGCACCGATTCGAGCACGATGCGAATCGATACCGGTAGTTTCGAGACCTTGCCGACGCCGGCTTTTTCGAGTGCCGGCAGGGAGAACAGCTTGCCCTTCTTGCCGGATTTGGGCGAGAAGCTCTGCAGTGTGTTGAACGGGTTCTGACTCATTTAAGTATCCTTGGTAATCGCATACGGCGACTGAACTGTATCAGGCGCGTATTGCACGCAAACACATTTTACGAACAGCTGCCCAGGTAGCGTCCCTCGACGGTGGATTCGACTTCGGTTCGGCCGTACAAAGGCGGCGAGTATTTCTTGACCACTTCACCCTGGTAAGCAGTTTCAAGATTACCGCTCAGTGAACCAGTCGTGGTGACGGTCGAGTTTCCTTGTTTGCACACTGACCGGATGGTGATGTCCTGACCGCCGGACTGTGTCTGCGATTGCTCGCAGTCGCCCGGCACAACGCCGCCACCAGCTGCCGCGGCGATATCGTCACTGGCGGAATCGATACAGACTTTGGACGTGAAGGTGCTCTGGCCCTTGACGGTAACCGAGATCTCCCACTCACCCGACTTGCGCGCCCCGTCACCAGCGGCGATGGACAGGGCAGGGACCATCAGCAGCAAAGCCATCATCGATACAAGTCCGACCGGTACAAGTCTGACCGGGACAAGTCTGATTGGTACAAGCGTATTTGGTACAAGCATGGTCTTCAGACGAAGCAGCGGTTGCATTGATTTCATCCGGTAACGTAAGCGGCGAAAGATGACAAATTAGATGACAAACATGTCGACGAACTCATTGACCGGCGTGCCAGCCAGTTTCGGGGCGTCGAGGCACAGGTCGAGAAT
>JBFKXV010000181.1:0-5805 GCA_041637935.1 Burkholderiales bacterium
AGAAATGGTGACCGAATTGCCTTATCGGTAAGTCAGCGGCGCCTCGATTTGTTGGTGTCTGAAAACGAGTTGAACAAACGCCGTTCTGCGTGGACGGCTCCGCAAGTTCCGGCCAGGGGTTATGCCCGGCTTTACCGTGAACATGTCCTGCAAGCGACCGAAGGCTGTGACTTCGACTTTTTGCAGGGGCAATAGACGCCGCTTGTGGGCAGCATTTGCAGAGTGTGTTTTAACGAATTGTCTGTTTGCTAACAGAAGTTATATTGGGCACGAAATCTGCCGCTATATCTGGCTCGGCGAAGTGATTACTGGAGTCAGAATTTGTGTGCAGTTGACGGGAGGTACCGAATCGCGCTGGTCGTAGCCGACGATGCCAGCGCCGAATTAGTCAACCGCCACCTGGCTGGCTCGGGCATCGAGGTTGAGCGGCTGTCATGTGGCAAACAATTCCTCAACGGTGATCGCGGCCACCTCGATGCGGACCTGATTATCCTCGACGCGGACGAAACAAGCGGGGCGCGCGCTCTGCGCGGCCTGGCGCTGGGACGGGAACTCAAATCGTGTCCGCTCACCGTTTCGATTCCGGTCATCTTGATCGGAAAAACTCGCTCGGACCGGCTGAGGAGTTTCGAGATCGGTGTCGACGACTACCTATCTTTGGAGACTTCACAAGACGAATTCATTCTGCGCCTGCAAGGGCTGCTGCGAGTCAGCTCGACGAGGCGTGCGGCGATCAAGTCGCAACTCGAGGCGGAAGCAAAACGGGGCAAGGAGATCGGTGAGACGTTTCGTCGCTACGTGGCCCCGACTCTGGTCGACCAGATTCTTTCCGACCGCCGCTTGCGTGACTCGGCCCTGGCGGACAAGAGCACGCGGGTCAATGCCACAGTGCTTTTTGCGGACATGCGTGGTTTCACGCGTATGTCGGAACAACTGGAAGCTGCTGAAGTCGTGCCGCTGCTGAACCAGTACTTCAGACTGTTGACACAAATCGCGTTCCAATATCACGGCACCGTCTTTAACATGGCCGGGGACTGTCTGATGGTCGGCTTCGGTGTACCACTCCCGCAGGCCGATGCAACCGTGCTTGCCTTTCGCACGGCGAAGGAAATGCTGACCCGGTTCAACGAGTTGATTGCCGAATGGAAAGCGAGGTACCAGATCGAGGCAGGTTTGGGGATCGGCATCAACGAAGGCGACGTCGTTGCCGGCAACGTCGGATCGCAAGATTACATGAACTACACTGTCATTGGCGACGCTGTGAATGTGGCTGCCCGGCTCAGCCAACGTGCCCGTGCTGGCGAGTTATTGTTCTCCCAGCACGTCAAGAAAAGCCTCGATGCCGCGGGGGAGGAGTGTGGCGCGGTGCAAATGGAACCCATCTCATTACGCGGACGCACCGAGTCAATCGAAATATACTGCGTACCGATCAATCCCCGCCTGCAACTTCCCTACGATTGAGCGTCCGCTGGTTCAGTGAGCGGCGTCGTAAACGAGCTCGACTATGTGGCGTTCTCGGAGTTGCGATAGAAGCGTATCGTGCGACGTCCTTCCTGTTTCGCCTGATACATCGCCTGATCGGCAAGGCGAATCAGCGCACTTGGTTCAGTTCCGTCGTCGGGGAATACGCTGACACCGATGCTGGGCGTAACTTCCAGTCTCTGACCAGTAATGACGTACGGTTCCGAGAGGGATTGCAGGAGCTTGCGTGAGATGTGGCGGGCGTCATCCACCTGTCGCAGTTCAGGGACGATAATCAGAAACTCGTCACCGCCGAGGCGCGACACCGTGTCGACTTCACGCACGTCTTCGCGCAGCCGGTCGGCCACTTGTTGCAGCAACAAGTCACCTACGTGATGGCCGAGAGTGTCATTGATGCTTTTGAAGTGATCGAGGTCGATGAAAATGACGCCCGTATGTGTCTGATTGCGTGCCGACATGGCAATCGCGTGCTCGAGCCGGTCCATCAAAAGCACGCGGTTTGGCAAATTGGTCAGCGCGTCGAAATGCGCCATCTTGCGAATCTGCTCTTCAGCGCCCTTGCGAGCCGTTATGTCGATTGCTGCGGACACCGCGCCGGTAACATTGCCGCTGGCGTCGCGCAACGGTGTCGCGTTTCCGACGATATGCTTGATGGTGCCGTCCTCAAAGACCAGATCCTGCTCGAAATCCTGAACATCGATGCCGCGCGATGCGGCCATTTGAACCGGCAGCTCGTGCGGCGCCAGGACACGGCCGTTGCGGTAAATGGCATACGGCATTTTCTGCGCTGGTGATGACAGGGAGAGATTACTTCCCTGCGGTAGTCTGAGGAGGTTGTAGGCTGCCTTGTTGCCGGTGATTTCCTTGCACTCGGTGTCGTGTGCGATCCATACCGGGGTGGGAACTGAATCGAGCACTGCCTTGAGCTGAGCCAGGCGCTCGCGCTGCATGCGTTCACTCTGCAACAGGGCGCGATCCATGGTTTTGCGCTCGGTGACGTCGTGGGCGACGATTACCACGCGCGTCACCTTGTCGTCCTCCAGGATCGGCGAGATGCTCAGTGCTACGTCGACCAGCCGGCCCTCGCGGTCCTGCCGAACTGTCTCGTAGTTGCTGATTGCTTCACCCGCCGTTACGCGTTTCCAGATCTTGGCTTCCTCGCTCTTGAGGAAATCAGGAAACATGCAGATATGACTCTCGCCGATAACTTCTTCGTCAGTGAATCCAAAGATGCGCTCGGCACCCTTGTTCCAGGTCAGAACGATGCCATCGACCGTCTCGCTGATGATGGCAGCCCCTGCGAATTCGACCACCGCCGCAAGAAGCCTTGGGTGGGTGGCGATTCCACGCGCGACCGGCGGCCGTTTCGCTCTTTCCCGCGCATAGGCTGCTTCGAGTGCCGACGGGCCGCTGTCGATCGCCTCTATTTGCAGCCGGGCGCGCTTCTCGTTGAGCGCTTCTTGTACGGCCTTGACGACTTCGAGCAGTTCCGGACTGAGTTCTGAATTATCGCTGGCAAATTCCAATCGGTTCACCGCGGCCCCCCTTAACCAGCGGTTAGTTGTATTACCGACGGCCAGCAAAATATGCCGCCGCTTTTAACGCCGAAATGGAAGCTCAGATTTTATTGATTGCTGTCAAAAAAAGAAATTGATACTTCAAAATAATGCGTAATAAAGAGCGCAGAAGGAACAGCACACATGGTTCGATTACAGCCGGTTTATCCGGTGCTTTGTTAACAATGCTTCGTAAGTGATTGACGTAAATTAAACCAGGGTTTCTCGATTACATTCTCACCCGGCGCGGGAACAGCCATTTCTGTCTGCCCACCCGTTACGTCGGATCAGTTTGTCGATTTCGATCGATCAGCATGTGCTGCGACGACATCGCCGCATTTCGGAATGCGCGACGGGTTCGCAGAGGTCAGGCGCTTTTCGACTGTCGCAATGACGCAAAGAAAAGCGCACCGCGTGTGCGGTGCGCCTGATTGCTCAATCCCGGCCGCTGGTGTTGTCTGGATTAGCCAGTTTGCAGCGGAACGTAGGTACGTTGATTATCACGCTGAACCAGTAGCGCAACGGTTTTGCCTGCCTGCTTGCTCAACTCGACGAGTTGTTCGACTGAGCTCACCGGCGTTGATCCGATCGCAAGAATCACATCGCCGCGACGCAGGCCGGCCGCCGCGGCAGGCCCTTCGGCGCGTTCAACGAACAATCCTTTCTCGCCGTTCATTCTTCGCGCTTCCTCCGGCGTCAGCTCACGCACGGCCAGCCCGAGCTTGTCAGCCGCGGCTTGCGGCTGTGGTTGCACCGAAGCAACTTTGTCCTGCTCGAAGGTGCCAATTACGACATCGAGTTGCGCCGGCTTGCCGTCACGCCAGATTTCGATGCTGACCTTGCTACCGGGTTTCTTGGTGGCAATGACGCTGGGCAGCACTGTCATCTGCACGATTTCCTCGCCATCGACGCTGAGAATGACGTCGCCGGAGCGGATTCCCGCTTTTTCGGCCGGGCCACCCGGCTCGACCTTGCTGACAAGCGCGCCTTTCGATTCGGTCATTCCGAAAGATTGCGCGAGTGTCTGATTGATCTCCTGGATGTGCACACCGATGCGTCCGCGGGTGACGCTGCCATGTGCGACCAATTGGTCCTTGACGTTGATGGCGACGTCAATGGGAATGGCGAATGACAGTCCCATGTAGCCGCCGGTGCGGCTGAAAATCTGTGAATTGACGCCGACCACTTCGCCTTTCATGTTGAATAAAGGACCACCCGAATTGCCCGGGTTGACGGCGACGTCGGTCTGGATGAACGGCACGTATGTCCCGTCCGGCAGCGAGCGCGACTTGCCGCTGACGATGCCGGAAGTCACGGTATTCTCGAATCCGAACGGTGAGCCAATGGCGACTACCCATTCGCCGACTTTCAGTTCCTTGGCATTGCCGATTTTCACTGCGGGCAGGTCCTTCGCATTGATGCGCAGCACTGCCACGTCGGACTGTTTGTCGATGCCGACCACTGTCGCGTCGAATTCACGGCGATCCACCAGCTTGACGGTAATTTCCCCGCCATCGCCGACCACGTGTGCGTTGGTCATAATCAGACCGTCGGCGCTGATGATGAAGCCCGAACCCTGCCCATTCCGTGGCGGTGCTTCAGCCTGCGGCGGCATCTGTGGCCCGAAGCGGCGGAAGAATTCTTCGAAAGGGCTATTCTCCGGCAGGTTGGGCATCGGATTCGCTCGTGCTGCAGTTTCCGTGGAGCCGGTGACCGAAACATTGACTACCGATGGGCCGTAACGCTCTACCAGAAGGGTGAAATCAGGCAGGCCCGTGACCAGCGGGGCGTCGGCACGCTGCTGTTGCGTGATTGCATCCGATGAATTGCTGTCCGCCTGGGAAGCCCCGGGCAGCGCGAATGTGTAATAGACAACCAGTGCAGCCGGTACGGCGGCCGCAACAAACCATTTCGAGACGTTCTTCATTGACAACATCTGTGTTATCTCCTTCTTGCTTGGATCCCTCAACGCGCGGCTGAACGCCGCTACCGCCAGAGTGAGGTGAAACGCTGCGAAAGCAGCGCTATCTACCGTGCGCAACCCCGAGCAAGCCGAACCGGCGGCCGAGGTGTTATCTGGCTTACGGAGCGTGTGACAAGGTTTGCGCGGTGCGGTTCCGGGCAGCGGGAAAAAAGACCTCGCGCCCGGTGACAACGGCAACGATGGTAAGTTCCGCTAAATGCGGCGCGCCGCGACGAAGTGTTTTTTCCAGTAGCGTTTGTCGAGGCGATCGATGCGCACGCGTTTGCCGCTGGATGGGGCGTGTACGAACCGGCCGTCGCCGATATAGATGCCGACGTGAGAAAACTTTTTCCCTTCCTGATCGAAGAACACCAGGTCGCCGGCACGCAGCGATCGCACCGAAACAGGTACGCCGACGCCGAGTTGTGAACGCGTCGTGCGCGGAACGGTGATACCGGCACGTGCAAAACTGTAGTGAACAAGCCCGCTGCAGTCGAAGCCGGCCGGGGTTTTGCCGCCATAGCGGTAGGGCTTGCCGACCATATTTCTGGCGTGCTGCGCCGCCTTGGATGCCGTGCCGCGGTCGGCAAGCGGGGCTTGCTCATAATCGGTCGTAGTGCTGCCATCGGCCGCGTTCGGTGAACTTGAACATGCCGCCAGAAATCCGAGGATGACGATCCACGTCAGTCGCGTGAGCAGATTCAACGAATTTTTTCGACACCGCACCATCTCGCAATGAAAAGAGCAAGAACTGCGCTCACCCGGTTCATACTCTTGATGGAAACTGATTCATCGATGCCGTGG
>JBFKXV010000182.1:0-5778 GCA_041637935.1 Burkholderiales bacterium
GCCTCGCGGGGCACAACACTGGCCCAGTGTTTTAGTCCCGCCATATCGGCCAGGTGCACAATCAACGGGTGGTCGATTGGCCGCTGTTTCGCAGCAAAAACTTTGCGTATTGCCTCGACATTGGCGGCGTCAGCGCCGAGCCCGTATACCGTCTCGGTCGGGAAGGCGACCAGCTTGCCAGCGCGCAGGACCGCTACGGCATGTTCGATTTGTTCGTCTGATACGTCGACTTGTTCCGACATCGGCTGGTGATCGAATTAGTTGGCAGCACACGCCGCAGCGGCGATTTTGGCACGAGCCCGCGATTTGGCCTAGCCTCGCATCATTCGGTGAGCAACCGTAACGCCTCTTCGTACTTGGCCGCAGTTCTGGCGATAATGTCCTCGGGCAAGGCGGGCGCCGGTGGCCGCTTGTCCCAGTTCCGCGCCTCCAGCCAATCGCGCACAAACTGCTTGTCAAACGATGGCGGGCTGGAACCAACCCGATACTGGTCACGCGGCCAGAAGCGCGACGAATCGGAGGTCAGCGCTTCGTCTATCAGATACAGCTTGCCTGCCGCGTCGACGCCAAACTCGAATTTGGTATCGGCGATGATGATGCCCCGCCCGGCGGCATAGTCCGCGGCTTCGGCATATAGCTGAAGCGCCTTGTCACGAATTTGCCCGGCACGTTCGGCACCAACCAGCTGCTCGACTTCCGGGAAGCTGATATTTTCGTCATGGTCGCCGACGGTGGCCTTGGTCGAAGGCGTAAAAATCGGCTCTGGCAGCTTCTCCGCTTCACGTAGACCCGGCGGCAAATCAATACCGGAGATGGCCTGCGTTTTCTGGTAATCCTTCCACCCCGACCCGGCAACGTAACCGCGCACGATCGCTTCAACCGGCAACGGCTCGAGCCGCCGCACCACCATTGAGCGGCCGGCAACCTGATCGGCCTCGTCCGCGGCGACAAGCGACTCCGGCGTGATATCGAGCAGGTGATTGGGGATGATGTGCGCCAGGCGCTGGAACCAGAATAGCGACATCGCGGTGAGCACGCGGCCCTTGCCCGGAACCGGCGTCGGCAAAATTACGTCGAATGCTGACAGCCGGTCGGTCTGAATCACCAGCAGGCGATCGGGATCAACTTCATAGATATCGCGCACCTTGCCGCGATAGAGAAACGACAGCGACTTCAGATTGGTTTCAAGAATCGGCGCGGACGGCATGACAGTGACGCCTCGACTCAGGCCGATCGCGCCTGTGTCGGGGCCGCATCGGAAGTCAGATCGGACTTGATCTGTAGTGCAGCCCTGAGCGCTGCATCAGTTTGTTGTGACAACACCGTAACGTGGCCCATCTTGCGACCCCGCCGCGGCTCGCTTTTGCCGTAAAGATGTAATTTGGCGCTACCATGGCGCAGCACCGTCTCCCAACGCGGCTCACCGTTCGCCCACAGGTCGCCCAACAGATTGAGCATCACCGCAGCGGTGTGCATCGAAGTATCGCCTAGTGGCAAAGAGCACATGACGCGCACCTGTTGTTCAAACTGCGACGTAATGCAGGCATCGATACTGTAATGGCCGCTGTTATGCGGGCGCGGCGCGATTTCATTGACTAACAACCGTCCGTCATCGAGCACGAAATACTCGACGCAAAGTACGCCCCGGTAGTCAAGTTTGTTGGCCAGGTCGATCGCCAATTGGCGCGCTTCGCTGGCAATGTTGGATGCAACGCGCGCCGGCACGATCGAAACATCAAGAATGCCATGCGCATGTTCATTTTCTGCCACCGGGAAGGTGACAACGGCATCGTCGAAACCGCGCACCACAACCACCGATACTTCCTTTTGCAAGGCTAGGAACTTCTCCAGCACGCATGATTCGCCGCGCAATGTCCGAAAAGCTTCGTTCAGTTCGTCTCTCGAGGACACGCGGATCTGGCCCTTGCCGTCATAGCCGAAACGGCTGACTTTCAGAACACCGGGCAGCAACGAATCAATCACTGCCGCACGCAACTCCGCCTCAGACTGAATAACGGCAAACGGTGCAGTCGCGAAACCGTGGCCGCGCAGAAACAGCTTTTCACGAATGCGGTCCTGCGCAACAGCGACGCTACCCGCAGCCGGGCTGACGACGCATTTCTCCGACAACCGCTGCAGGCTCTCGGCCGGTACATTCTCGAACTCGGTTGTGGCGGCGGCGCAGCGCGAAGCCATTTCGGCAAGCGCCTTTGCGTCAGTGTACTCAGCCTGCAAATGTCCATCCGCAACCGTGCCGGCCGGACTGCTGCTGCCGGGATCGAGCACCAAAACCTTGTAGCCCATGCTCTGCGCTGCCATGGTAAACATGCGCCCGAGCTGGCCACCGCCCAGCAATCCCAGCCATGCCCCCGGACCGATCATTTGCGCACCCTTTTCTTGACACCGGATGTCGCCGCAATCGATTTCTTTGTACCCAATCTCGGCTTCGCCACTTTCGGCAACTGCATCGCCTTGACCCGGGCGCGCTGCCGCGACCGGAATGCCGACAGTTTTCGCGCCAGCGTCGAATCTGCATGTGCCAGCACCGAAACAGCAAACAAGGCGGCGTTGGCGGCACCCGCCTCGCCAACGGCAAAGGTCGCAACCGGAATGCCGCGCGGCATCTGCGCAATCGACAAGAGTGAATCCAGGCCGCCTAGTGCCCGCGATGTCACTGGCACACCAAGCACCGGGAGCGTGGTCTTGGAGGCTATCATTCCCGGAAGATGAGCCGCTCCGCCCGCGCCCGCGATGATCACCCGCAACCCGCGCGATGCTGCGACTTCGGCATAACGGAACATTTCATCGGGCGTGCGGTGGGCGGATACGACACACGCTTCGTAGGCCACTTTGAAATCGTCCAGAACGAGTGCCGCGTGCTGCATCACATTCCAGTCACTGTCACTGCCCATTACCACGCCCACCAACGGCGCACTCTGTTTGCGCGCCCGGCTCATGCTGCAGGCAGTCGTGACGAGGCCATTTACGCTCCCTCACTCCTTGCCGAAGTTGGGCAGATGGGACGATTGACGAGTTTCATCTTCGACATACGGAAAACGAACGTGGCCGTAGCGAATCAGCAGCACGGCGGCCGCAATCAACAAAATCGACGCAGCTATGCCGATGAGATGCCAAATGTCGAGCTCCTTGACGTCCAGAATGACAAAGCGTGCCAACGCGACCATAGCGATATAAAGCGGAAATCGCACCGGCAATTTTCCTGAGTCGTAATACAGCCCGACCATGGTCAGCACTTCCAGGTAGAGAAACATCAGTAGCAGATCAGCCAGCGTCACCTTTTGGTTGCTGATCATCAGCATCACTTCCTGGTAGCCGGCGACAACCGTGGCAACCGCGATGATCACCAGCCCGATGTTCTCGACGACCCGCAGCGCAGCCTGAGCGTATCGATCGACAGGTCCTCGTCTGATCATGCTCGCTCAGGCGGCTTTTGCCAATGAGGCATCTTTTGCATACCGTTCCGCCATCGCCTCGAGTGGAATGGGCTTGATCTTTTCTGCGTTGCCAGCCGTTCCGAAAGCCTCGAAGCGTGCCTTGCAGATCGATTGGGCGGCAAGCGTCGCCGGCTTGAGATATTTACGCGGGTCGAATTCGCTCTTGTCATCGTTGAAAGCACGGCGAATCGCGCCGGTCACGGCAAGACGAATGTCGGTGTCGATGTTGATCTTGCGTACGCCATGCTTGATACCTAGCTGGATTTCCTCCACTGGCACGTCATAGCCGTGTTCAGCCGCGTGGTCGAAAAATCGTCTCATCGAGATGAGCGCCATTGCTCAAGTACCTCCTTAGTGACGAATCTCTAGGGGCGACGTGCTTCGCCCACTTTTACAATCTTCATGGTGTTGGTGCCGCCGCTGGTTCCAATCGGTTCGCCAAAAGTGACAACTATCAGATCTCCATTGGCAACGACCCCGGCTTCAACCAGTTTCTCTTCCGCCTCTTCGAGCATCTTGCCCAGTTCATGGCCGTGATAACTGATCATCAGCGGAAACACATCGCGATACAAACTAAGACGGTAACGGGTGGTTATTTCCGGTGTCAGCGCATAGATTGGCACACCCGAATTGAGCCGCGATATCCACAGTGCGGTCGACCCGGATTGGGTCAAGGCGGCAATCGCCTTGACGTTGAGATGGTGCGCGGTAAACAGCGCGGCCATCGCGATCGACTGATCGACACGGGTAAACACCCGGTTGAGAAATTCCCGGTCGAGCGTCACTTCGTCGGACTTTTCCGCTTCGAGGCAGATGCGGGCCATCGCTTCGACCGTTTCCGCCGGATACGCGCCGGCGGCCGTTTCCGCCGACAACATCACTGCGTCGGTTCCGTCCAGCACAGCATTGGCGACATCGGACACTTCGGCGCGCGTCGGTACCGGACTGGTGATCATGGATTCCATCATCTGGGTCGCAGTGATGGTCAGTTTGTTCTGCTCGCGTGCCGTGCGGATCAGTTTCTTCTGTAAGGCCGGTACCGCCGCGTCACCGACTTCGACAGCCAGGTCACCGCGCGCGACCATGATGCCATCACTCGCTGTGACCAGCTCACCCATCGCTGCAACCGCTTCGGCACGTTCCATTTTCGCGATGACGACGGCCTTGCCACCGGCAGCGCGCATCAGTTCGCGCGCCATGTACATGTCGGCGCCGGATTTGGGAAACGAAACCGCGATGAAATCGGCTTTCATTTCCACCGCCGTCTTGATGTCTTGCATGTCCTTGGCTGTCAATGCAGCCGCGGTCAAGCCTCCGCCCAGGCGGTTGATCCCCTTGTTGTTCGACAACTCGCCGCCGACCCGTACCGTGGTGAAGATTTCCGAGCCGCTCACCCGCCCTACGTCGAGCACCAGACGGCCGTCATCGAGCAGCAAAACGTCGCCGGGGCGGACATCCTTGGTCAGTTCGCGGTAATCGAGACCAACCCGCTCGGCGTTGCCGGTCGCACATTCGGCATCGAGGATGAAGGCGGCGCCTTTTTCCAGAACAACCTTGCCGTTCTCGAACTTGCCGATGCGGATTTTCGGCCCCTGCAAATCGCACATCATCCCGACCGTGCGCCCGGCCTCGTGCGCTGCCTCGCGCACCAGCGCCGCTCTGGCAAGATGCTCCTCGCGTGTGCCGTGGGAGAAGTTCATCCGCACCACGTCGACGCCGGCAACCACCATTCGGCTGATGACTTCCTTGCTGCTCGATGCAGGGCCGAGTGTGGCGACGATCTTGGTACTACGTTGCATGGTCCCGCTTCATTTTTCAGCACCTGTTGTCGAACGCTTCTGGAGTATTTCCACCGCCGGCAGCGTACGGCCTTCGAGAAACTCGAGAAAAGCCCCGCCAGCAGTGGAGATGTAATCGATTCTGTCGGAGACGCCAAATTTTGCGATGGCGGCCACCGTATCACCGCCACCGGCAATCGAGAATCCCGGCGAATCAGCGATCGCGTTGGCCAGCATTCTCGTGCCATTGGCGAACGCATCGAATTCGAACACGCCGAGGGGTCCGTTCCAGACAATCGTCGCGGCGCCGGACATCAGGCCGGCGATCTGCTTGGCGCTTTGCGGTCCGAAATCGAGGATCATGTCGTTGTCGTCGATTGCATCGACCTGCTTCACGGTGGCTGCTGCATCGGCAGAGAATGAGGTGGCACAGACCACATCGATCGGTAACGGTACGTTCCCACCCCCCCGCTCGGCAGTATCCATGATCTTGCGCGCCTGCTCTACCAAATCGGCTTCGACCAGCGATTTGCCGACGTTATACC
>JBFKXV010000183.1:0-5774 GCA_041637935.1 Burkholderiales bacterium
ACGCCAGACGTCGGTGGCAAGGCCCATACCGAAGACATGGGCAAAGCAATCGCCGCCGCAATTTGATCCACACGGCAATCGAAACCGAACGGATTCTTGCCCGATCGCGCGAGCCGCGGCTACGACTGCGCATCCACCTATCGCTGCAGTTCGCTCACTGACACAAGCTTGCTTTGTAAAGGCGTGCCGTCTGCAGCGACCAAACCAGAACGGGCAGAAGATGAACGCAATACTGTACGGTCGGCCACGAGCAGCATAGATCGGGTCCAAAAATTGCGAGTCTTCTCCCGCGGGCGTGCCGGCGCATCAAGCACCCCACCCGTTTACACGGGAAACGTCGACGTTGGTCGGCAAGTAGCACGCCTCAAAGCAGTGGCGTACGATGACGACAGTAGCAGGATACAGGCTGATGCATTTAAACGATCAGTCGCTCAAAGATACTGCGTCCTCCAGACCACTGTGATGCCGCTGCCGAGGGCTACAAGTTAACCATCGCGTTTGCCGATGAAATGTCCGTTTTGAGGAGTACATGATGCCATTCGCAGGTACACCTACCGGAAAGCTCTATTACGAGATATGTGATCTCACTCCACCATGGATGGAGGCCCCTCAAGCCATCATCTTCAACCACGGTGTTGCCGGTCATACTGCCATGTGGACCAACTGGCTTGGTGTTCTGGCCGCAAAATACCGGCTGGTGCGTTTCGACATGCGCGGGCACGGCGAGTCGGTGATTCCGGAACCGGGTTACCAATGGTCTTTCGAAGGCCTGGTCGACGATGTGTTGCACGTTGCGGATGCGGCTGGCGCGGAACGCTTCCACTTCGTCGGCGAATCGATCGGCGGCACCATCGGTATCGCACTGGCCCTTGCCCAACCAAAACGCCTGCATTCGCTGACGCTGTCGAACGCGTCTCCAATAGGTGGACTGCTTGGCAACGTCAATGTCTGGCGCGAGATGGTCAAGACCGGCAGCCAGAAGAAATGGGCGGCGCAGATGATGCAGTGGCGCTTTCATAACAATGCGATCGATGACGCAGCCTACGACTGGTATCGCGACATTCACGAAAAGGTCTCGATGGACGTATGTCTGGACCTTGCCGATCTGCTGCTGGGTGCGGATTTCACCGCGGACCTGAGCCGCATTCAAGTGCCAACGCTGCTGCTGTCACCCGATGACAGTCCCTTTATTCCCGCCACCGTCATGCACAGCATGCACGACAGCATCCCCGGCTCCGAAGTGCAGGTATTCGCTCACTCGCGGCACGGCCTGCCGTTCTCCCACGGAGAGGCGTGCGCGAAAGTACTGGCTGATTTTCTGGCGCGGCGAACCTGACGCCAGGTTCGTTCTGAAAAACTAGCGCGCCACGTTAATCAGGGCAACGCCCGCCACGGTTCCATCTTGCACCTTCTGATGCACCTCGGCGGTCTGCGCAAGCGGCGCCTCGAGACCGACGCGGTGCTGCAATTTAACGTCACCGGCCAATTGATTGATTTGCTCGAAAAGTGCCTGCAGGTTTTTCCGGCTCAGACCGAAAATTCCCACAAACCGGCAAGACGCATTCATCATCACGAGCTGCACCACCGGAATGGCAGGCGCCGGGTCATCATCGACACCATATGAAGCGATGACACCCTTGCGCGCAAGTAATCGCGCATTCATGGCGATGTTGCTCGCAAAGCGCGATTCAACTATCAGATCGAAACCCCGCTTGCCGCCGCTTTCGCGCAATCTCGATTCCAGCTGCGAGGCCTTGTAATCGAAGCACGCCTCAGCACCGAGTTTCTGGACATCCACACACTTGCTCTTCGACGCAGTCGCGAACACTCGTGCACCCTGCAATCTTGCGATCTGCACCGCATAGGCGCCAACCCGCCCGGCGCCACCAGCAACCAGCACCGACTTACCTTCCAACGAGCCGGCCGCAGAGAGTGACTCCAGCGCGGTCACAACCGGTATTCCGAGGCAGGCGCCGTGCTCGAGAGAAACGCCATCCGGCAAAGCAACAGCCTTCCATGACGGGACTACGCAATACTCGGCGCAACTGCCGTGTGGCTGCCCGAACTGCGCGCCGAACAACCACACGCGCTCGCCAATTCGTTGCTGCGCGACAGCGGGCCCGACCTTGTCGATCTCGCCGCTACCATCAGCATGGGGAATGACGCGTTTCCAGTTCGCCAGGTCGCGCCCGTTGACACGTTTCTTGATATCAAATGGATTGACCGCCGAGTAAGCGATTTTTACACGTACTTCGCCTTCTCCGGGCTCCGTCATATCCGCTTCACCGAGCTGCAACACCTCTTGCGCAGCACCGCCGCATTCGTACCAGACCGCGCGCATCACTGTCCCGCCTTCTGGCTTGCCGGCAAACGCGGCGTGTCAACCGCAGCTAACTCACAGGCATATTCCAGCAGTGCTGAGAAATCCTTGTCGGCGTACTTGCCGGAACGCGCTGCACCGTACACGGCGTGTACCGAGGATCCGACCGGCATGCCGAGGCGAAAGTCGGACGCTGCTTCGAGAGCGAGGCCCAAGTCCTTGTGGGCCAGATCAATGGTGAAGCCCGGTGTCGTATCGCCCTGCAATACCTTGTTGGCAAAATTGAACTGGAACTGGCCGTTGTTTCCTGTGGTGCCGGCATTGACCTCTTTGAGGATCGCAACGTCAACACCCATTTTGGCGGCGAGCGCCAATCCCTCAGCAGTGATCTGCACGATACTGATGATCATGAAGTTGTTGACAATCTTGGTGCGAATGCCTGAACCGACGCCACCGCAGCGATGTATCGTCGTTCCCATCGCCTCGAGCAGCGGCAGCACCCTTCCAAACACGGCATCGTCATCACAGCCGACCATGAACAGCGATTCGCCACGTTGTGCGTGGTAGGCGAGACGCCCCACCGGCGCGTCGACGAAGGCAACACCTTTTTCTGCGCAGGCTTTTGCAATGCGGTCAGTTCCGGTCGGCGCGATGGTGCTCATGTCGAGCACGACGCCACCTTTAGCCATCGAATCGAGCACGCCGCCCGCCCCGGTGATGACTTCTTCTACTTGGGGTGTCGCAGGCAGCATCGTGATTACGACTTCGGCGCCGGAGATCGCCTCGCCGAGCGATTTCGCACGTGTGGCACCAAGAGCGACAAGCGGTTCCATTCGCGCTGAATCGACATCGAAGACTGTCAGCGCCGTACCTTTCTTGACAATATTCGAAGCCATCGGCTGTCCCATGGCGCCGAGCCCGATAAAACTGATGCTGGATTTTTTCATTGTTCCTCCCACGGCGACTGTCCGGTATTGTCTCCGGTACTATACAAGACACGGTAAACTTCACCTGCACACAGCAATCATGCTGTGTGCCAAGATCACTCAGACGCCTTTCCGGGCGAAGCTGGTAACAACATCCAACAACACAGCATGCGCTACCCCATCGACCTCGAGATAATCATTTCATGACAAAACCGGAAGTTACCGGAGCACTTGCTCACATTCGCGTACTCGATTTGTCGAGGATTCTCGCCGGACCCTGGGCGGCGCAAATGCTCGGTGATCTCGGCGCCGAAGTCATCAAGGTCGAGCGGCCCGGCGTCGGCGACGACACGCGCGGCTGGGGCCCGCCATATGTCAAGGATGCCAACGGCAATGACACGACCGACTCGACTTACTGCCTGAGTGCGAACCGCAACAAGAAATCAGTCACCATTGATTTCACCCGGCCGGAGGGTCAGGGATTAGTGCGCGAACTGGCAGCGAAAAGCGACGTTGTCATTGAAAACTTCAAGGTCGGTGGCCTGAAGAAGTATGGCCTTGATTACGAATCACTGAAAAAAGTCAACGAAAGCCTGATCTATTGTTCCATTACCGGCTTCGGTCAAACCGGACCTTACGCGCCACGCGCTGGTTACGACTTCCTGATTCAGGGGCTCGGCGGACTGATGAGCTTCACCGGGCGGCCGGATGACGAACCGGGCGGTGGCCCGATGAAAGTCGGTGTCGCACTGGCCGATATCATGACCGGCATGTACACATCGACCGCGATACTGGCCGCGCTTACCCATCGTGCTGAAAGCGGGATCGGCCAGTACATCGATATGGCTTTGCTGGACGTGCAAGTCGGCGTGCTATCGAACCAGGCAATGAACTATTTGCACACGGGAAAAGTGCCGCAACGCATGGGTAACTCTCATCCCAACGTCGTTCCCTATCAGGACTTTCACACCAGCGATGGATACGTCATTATCGCAATCGGTAATGACGGCCAGTTTGCACGGCTTGCGAAAGCCGTTGGCAAACCACAATGGGCGGATGATCCGAAGTTTTCAACGAATGCCGCGCGTGTCAGGAACCGCGAGCAGCTCATCGAGTTGATGAACGATGTCACGCGAACCCGCACCGCTGAGGACTGGGTGGCGCTACTGGAGAACGTCGGCGTGCCGTGTGGACCGATCAATGACCTGGAGCACGTTTTCAAGGATCCGCAAGTGATAGCCCGCAAGATGCAATTCTCCATGCGGCACCCGGCATATGGCGAAATGCCGCTGGTTGCCAACCCGATACGCTTGGCGGAAACTCCGGTTCAGTATCGCCATGCGCCGCCAACACTGGGCGAACATACCGAGGAAGTCTTGACGGGTCTGCTCGGCGTCGACGCTGAACAGCTCGCGCGGCTGCGAAAAGATAATATCGTCTAGCAGAATTCTGCCTGGAGCCTGTTGCATCATGCTTGAACCGCTGACCCTGACTTCGATTCCGCACCACGCCGAGTCCCTGCGCCCGGCAATTCGCGAGTTCGTCAAGGGCTACACCGACAAAGTGCCGCTGGCGCAGCGCGCGCGCTCGTGGATGGGATTCGACGCTGATTTCAGCCGCGAACTTGCCAGGCGTGGCTGGGTTGGCGTCACGCTGCCGAAGCAATACGGTGGCGCCGGGCTGGACGCGTATTCGCGCTTCGTACTGATTGAGGAATTGCTGGGTAACAGCACCCCGGTGGCAGCACACTGGATCGCCGACCGGCAAAGCGGGCCACTGATTCTGAAATATGGAACCGATCAGCAGAAAGATTTCTATCTGCCACGCATTTGCCGCGCCGAAGCAATCTTCTGCATCGGCATGAGCGAGCCACAGTCCGGATCCGATCTCGCCAGTGTGCGCACGCGCGCTACCCGAACCGCCAGCGGATGGTCGCTGAACGGCCAGAAAATCTGGACCACCAACGCGCACCGTTCGCATTACATGATCGCCCTGGTGCGCACCTCCGGCACCAACGAAGACCGGCACAAGGGCTTGTCGCAATTCATCGTCGACCTCTCGGCGCCGGGTATCACGATTCGGCAGATCCGCGACCTGACTGGCGACGCGCATTTCAACGAGGTTTTCTTCGAGGATGTAGAGCTCGGTGAAGATGCGCTGGTCGGCGCAGAAGGCAGCGGCTGGGACCAGGTCACCGCCGAACTCGCGTTCGAGCGTAGCGGCCCGGAGCGCTTTTACTCGGCGATCGCACTGTTTGACCTGTGGCTCGACTATTTGCGCGAACATCACTCGGCGGACGCGTGGGCACGCGAGCTCGCCGGGCGCATTGTCACGCATCTTGTCACGCTGCGCGCCATGTCGGTGGCCGTCACCGAGCAGCTCGCCAATGGCAAAAGTCCGGCACTCGCCGCTGCGCTGGTAAAAGATTTGGGTACCGAACTGGAGCAATACATTCCGTATGCAATTTCCGAGGAGCTTGGCCGCCATCCCGGCCACGCCGTACCCGATGATTTGTGGCGCGCGTTGGC
>JBFKXV010000184.1:0-5767 GCA_041637935.1 Burkholderiales bacterium
ACCGGGCGCTGATCGGCGAAGGTTTCACGATTCTGAGCGTACAGCGCTAGCAGTTTGTTGAAAAAAGCGTAGCGAGCACGCGACCCTGCAATCGAGCTGCGCAGTAGCTTTTTCAACAAACTGCCAGTCACGCCTGCCCACGGCCGGGTCAAGGCTGCCAGCCGGAACCCGGCCTGCGTTTTCAAACGTACCATGACGTCATTGCTCGCAGCAACTTGCGCATCGCCTGGCCGCGGTGACTGACCCGGTTCTTGCGCCAACGCACCAGCTCAGCGCCAGTCAAACCCGAGCCCGGATCGAGGAACAACGGGTCGTAGCCGAAGCCGCCCGTGCCCCGTGGTGTGTGCACGATCTCACCGTGCCATTCGCCTTCGGCGATGATCGGTTGTGGATCATCGTGCCGGCGCATGAGGACGATGACGCAGTAGTAGTGGGCCCGCCGGTCTGTGACGGTGGTCATCGCTTGCAGCAGGCGCGCGTTATTCAGTTCGTCCGTTGCCGCAGCGCCGGCATAGCGCGCCGAGTGCACACCAGGCGCACCGTCGAGTGCCGCCACGCAGATGCCCGAGTCGTCTGCCAACGCTGGCAGTCCGGTTGCGGCGCTGGCATGCCGCGCCTTGGCCAGCGCATTTTCGACAAACGTCGGGTGCGGCTCCGCCGCAGGTGACACACCAAGCTCGCTCTGCGCGACAATCTCGAGGCCAAGCGGCTCGAGCAAGCGCGCGATCTCGCGAAGTTTGCCTTGATTGCCCGAGGCAATCACCAGTGTGCGCAACCCAGACCGCCCGATCACAGTCCCAGCGTCGACTTCTGGATCGCAACCAGCTGGCCGATACCGTCGGTTGCCAGGTCGATCATGGCATCCAACTCGGAGCGGATGAATGCGGCACCTTCCGCGGTGCCCTGCAGTTCGGCAAATCCGCCCTGGCCATTCATCACCACATTCATGTCAGTCTCACAGCCGGAGTCCTCAGCGTAATCAAGATCAAGTATTGCCTCGCCCTGATAAATGCCAACCGACACCGCCGCCACGAAGTCGAGAATCGGCCATTGCGAAATGACGCCGTTGCGCACCAGGTGGTTTGCGGCGTCGTGCAGTGCGACGAATGCACCGGTAATACTCGCAGTGCGCGTGCCGCCATCAGCCTGGATCACATCGCAATCGATATGCACCGTTCGCTCGCCGAGTAATGGCAGATCCGTCACCGCCCTCAGACTGCGGCCAATGAGACGCTGAATCTCCTGTGTGCGTCCGGACTGTTTGCCGCGGGCCGCTTCACGATCCATTCGCGTGCCCGTCGAGCGGGGCAGCATGCCGTACTCGGCGGTCAACCAGCCCTGCCCCTTGCCCTTGAGAAACGCCGGCACGCGTTCTTCGATACTGGCGGTACAGATAATTCGTGTCTCGCCACATTCGATTAGAACCGCCCCCTCGGCGTGGCGCGTGTAGTTACGATGAATGTGGATCGGGCGCAATTCGTGTGCACCGCGTCCGTTTTGACGCATATCGACTCCTCCAGCGGCTCGTGGTAGCGATGACGATGGCCGGCAACACACTGCCGCAAGTGCTACCAGCGACGTGGTCGTTCACCAATTCTGTGTTATCGTTTTCGAGTACTTGATTGTGGTGGGATTTCTCCCGCCTTGTAAAGCTCGATTCGAATGATCTCCAGCATGACGGGGTACGCGGCGGTCACTGACGAGTCGCCTGTTGGCGGGCTCAGCCTTGATTTGCGCTCGGTGAACCATCGCTATCTCGACATCCAGTTCCGTATGCCCGATGAACTGCGCTTGTTGGAATCGGGCCTGCGCGAGCGCATCGCGGCGCGCCTGTCACGTGGCAAGGTCGAGTGCCGGATCAGTTTCACCGTTCCCCCAACGTTAACCGCCATGCGTCTCGATGAGACGCTGCTAGCACGGCTGGCAGAGCTCGACGAAAAGGTACGCGTGGCGTTGCCCGAGGCGCAATCATTGCGCGTGGCCGATGTTTTGCGCTGGCCCGGGATGCTGGGCAGCGATGATCTGCCGGTCGAAATCCTTAAAGAGAAGTCTCTGCAACTGGTCGACCAGGCGTTGGCCGACCTCTGTGCAGCACGCGTCCGCGAGGGCGAGAAACTCAAGGTGGTATTGCTCGAACGAGCCAGCAGTGTAGACGACATCGTAAACGACCTGGCACCGCGCATCCCGCAGTTGGTGGCCGTCTATCAGGAGAAGCTTTCCACCCGGCTGCGCGAGGCAATGCTTGACCCGGAAAACGACCGACTGAATCAGGAGGTCGTGATGTTTGCCGCAAAGATCGATGTCGACGAGGAACTGCAACGGCTTGCCACACACATATCGGAGATCCGCCGTATCCTCGATAAAGGGGGGACCGTCGGTAAACGGCTTGATTTTCTGATGCAGGAACTGAACCGGGAAGCCAATACCCTGGGATCGAAATCTGCCGATGTCGCAGTTACGCAGGGTGCGATGAGCCTGAAGGTACTGATCGAGCAAATGCGCGAGCAGATTCAAAACATCGAATGAAGGGCAACATCATTATCGTATCCGCACCATCCGGGGCGGGTAAGACATCACTGGTAAAAGAACTGATTGTGCGTGATCCGGCTGCGCATAAATCGGTTTCCTATACGACACGCCCGAGCCGACCGGGCGAGGCTGACGGTATCGACTATCACTTTGTCGATGCCGCCACTTTTGAGCGGATGCTGCAAGCAGGTGAATTCCTGGAAAGCGCCGAAGTACATGGCAACATGTATGGCACTGGACACAACTGGGTCGAGCAGCAGCGGGCGAAAGGCGTCGACATCGTGCTCGAGATCGACTGGCAGGGTGCCAAACAAGTGCGCACATTGATCCCCGATGCGATTGGCATCTTCGTACTGCCGCCGTCGGTACAAAGCTTGCGTGGCAGATTGACCAAACGGGCGCAGGACAGCGACGCGGTGATCGCCGCCCGCCTGGCTGCCGCCCAAAGCGAGGTCGCCCATGTTCATGAGTTTGACTATGTTATTATCAACGATGAATTTGACGACGCTGTAGAGGACCTGATCAGTATCGTGCGCAGCGCGCGACTGCGGCTTGCGACACAGCTCGACCGGAACCAAGCTCTTATCAACAGCCTGAAGTGATCGGCGTATGGCACGAATCACAGTCGACGATTGTCTTAGTAGAATTTCCAACCGCTTTGAGCTCACGCTCGCGGCGACCTATCGGGCCCGGCAGATAGCCACCGGCGCCTCGCCGCAAATCGAAGCCAGCAAGGACAAGCCGACAGTGATTGCGCTGCGGGAGATTGCAGCTGGCAAGGTAGGGCTCGAGGTCCTCAACACCCGGTCGTAGGGGTCGGCTCCTGAGTCCTCTGCTTCAATCAGGAGCAGGCAGGCAAACGATCGACACCATGACTCCGGTACAAACAAAACGGCATACCCCACCGGCGCAAACGACGCCGGAAGCCGCTGTCCTGTTCCGCGAAGCGGCCGACTATCTCAGGCCGGAAGACGTCACACAGCTCGAAAGCGCTTACCAGTTCAGTAACAGTGCGCACCACGGTCAGTTCCGCCTGACCGGTGACCCTTACATTTCACATCCGGTCGCAGTATCGAAGATTCTCTTGCAGTGGCGGCTCGACGCCCAAGCGCTCACTGCAGCTTTGCTGCACGACGTGATGGAAGACACCTCGGTCACCAAGGACGAGATCGAGGGCAAATACGGCAAGACGGTTGCCGAACTCGTTGACGGCGTATCCAAGCTCGACAAGTTCCAGTTCGAATCCCAAGAGCACGAGCAGGCCGAGAATTTCCGCAAGATGCTGCTGGCGATGGGGCGCGATGTGCGCGTCATCCTCATCAAACTGGCCGACCGCTTGCACAACATGCGTACGCTCAAGGCGATGCAGCCGCACAAACGGGCTCGCATCGCCCGCGAAACGATGGAGATCTACGCTCCGATCGCAAACCGGCTCGGCCTGAACATGCTCTACCAGGAGCTGCAGGATCTATCACTTCAGAACTTATATCCGAACCGTTATCAGGTACTGATGAAGGCGCTCACCCGCGCGCGTGGCAACCGGCGCGAAGTGGTGGGCAAGATCCTCGAGGCAATTCGAAAAAACTTGCGCGATCACAACATCGATGCCGTAGTCAGCGGACGCGAGAAAACGCTCTACAGCATATACAAGAAGATGCTTGAAAAGACTTTGTCGTTTGCCGAGGTGTATGACATTTACGGCTTTCGCGTCATCGTCAATGATAATGCGGCCTGTTATCTGGCGCTGGGCGCATTGCATCAACTTTACAATCCGATCCCAGGCAAATTCAAGGACTACATCGCAATCCCGAAGGACAACGGTTATCAGTCTTTGCACACAACGCTGTTTGGTCCGTTCAGCACGCCGATCGAAGTTCAGATTCGCACCCAGGAGATGCACCGGATCGCCGAGGCCGGCGTAGCATCGCACTGGATGTACAAGGACAGCGGTGCATCCTTGTCTGACTTGCAAACCAAAACGCACAGGTGGATGCAGAGTCTGCTCGAAATGCACTCGCAATCGGGTAATGCAGCAGAATTTCTCGAACACCTGAAAGTCGACCTGTTTCCCGATGAGGTCTACGTTTTCACGCCCAAGGGCCAGATTATGTCGATGCCGCATGGCGCCACCTGCGTCGACTTCGCCTATGCCGTGCATACCGATATTGGCAATCGCTGTGTTGCGGCAAAAGTCAATCACGAATTGGTGCCGCTGCGCACTGAACTGAGCAGTGGAGATCGCGTTGAAATCGTGACCGCGGCGCACGCCAAACCGAATCCGGCCTGGTTAAATTTCGTAGTGACCAGCAAGGCGCGATCGAGCATCCGTCACGTCATGAAGACCATGCAGTACGAGGAATCGGCGAAATTGGGCGAGCGATTGCTCAGCCAGGCTTTGGTGGCGCTGAAATCTGCGCCGGACAGGATCAGCGACGAGCAATGGGCGCAGCTGCTGAAAAGCAGTGGAGCGAAATCGCGCGAGCAAGTCCTCGCCGACCTTGGTTTGGGAAAACAGCTCGCCGTCGTCGTTGCGCGCCGATTGTTGTCCATCGGCGACCAGGACGGTGCCACCCGGCAACCCGGCAGCCTGGTCATTCATGGCTCCGAGGGTATGGCACTGCAGTTCGCCAAATGCTGTCATCCGATTCCCGGTGATCCGATTATTGGTTACCTTCGCAAGGGGCATGGACTGGTGATTCACACCCACGATTGTCCGGTGGCGCGCCGCGCGCGCGCTGATCCGGACAAATGGATTGACGTCGAGTGGGCGCCCGATTCGAAGAAGATGTTCACCGTCAGTTTGAGAGTACTGGCATCCGAAGGACGCGGCGTATTGGCGAAAATCGCCGCCGAGATTGCCAAAACTGACTCGAACATCGAGAGTGTCAGTCTCGAACCGTTTGATTCGTCTGCCTACGCCGAAATCAACTTCACCGTTCTGGTCGCCAACCGACCTCATCTGGCCAGAGTCATGCGCAGCCTGCGCAAACTGCCCGAAGTCGTTCGCGTCATCCGCCTGAAATCCTGACGCCGCAGACCACACTGCGTTTGATCTTGGTCAAGCAGCTTGGCGCGATCCTTTTATAATGACTAAATACCGTTTCATCAGACAATCAAAATGAAGCGCATTCTGGTATTCATCGCACTGGTCGCGCTCGCTTTTACTGGGTTCTCGTTAGCCGCGGAAGACGATTTCGAGATCGAGTATGAGCGCCAGGAATCGCTGGAAATTCCGGGC
>JBFKXV010000185.1:0-5763 GCA_041637935.1 Burkholderiales bacterium
AAATCAGGTGGCATTAGGGTTCTATACGCCAAGCCAGGCCTGCAACAATTGCGGCCGGGCGCGCAGCGTTTCACTGTTGCCCTTGAACACAGTCTGGCCCTTGACCAGGATGACGTTTCGATCGGCGATGGTCGAAACCGCCGAAAAGTTCTTGTCGACAATGATCGACGAAATGCCACTTTCGCGAATGCCGTGAAGAATACGCCAGATCTCCTGGGCTACGAGAGGGGCAAGTCCTTCGGTCGCTTCATCAAGAATCAGCACCTCGGGGTTGGTAAGCAAAGCGCGTGCAATAGTCAGCATTTGCTGCTCGCCGCCTGAGAGTTGCTGCCCTCCGTGGCCAAGCCGCTCTCGCAAGCGGGGAAACGTGTCGAGCGCACGATCAAGCGTCCAGTCATTGCGCCCGTCGTGGCCGGCACGCGCCGCCATAACCAGATTCTCCTTCACCGATAGATTTGGAAAAATGCCACGTCCCTCCGGCACGTAGGCCACTCCTGCCTTGGCAATACGGTGCGGCGCAGCGCCCGTCATGTCACGGCCACGCACGTAAACACTGCCGGCAGCCGGCGGCAGCAGGCCAAGTATGCTTCTTAGCAGCGTGGTCTTACCCATGCCGTTGCGCCCCATCAGTCCAATCGTTTCACCCCGGCGCACGTATAAATCAACACCGTGCAAAATATGACTGGCGCCGTAGTAAGCGTGAATGCCGCGCGCATCAATCAGTGCATCGTCGTTCATGTGTTCAACGCCAACGGAATCGGCTGTTGGTATGGGTTAAAAGCGGGCGTGGTCACCATCGGTCAAAACCGGTTTTGCTGCAACGTGCTCACCCAGATAGGCAACCTGGACCCGGCGGTTCGAACGCACGGCTTGCGGTTCACCGGACTCCAGAACAGCGCCGTTGACCATCACCGTCAGCGTGTTGGCGAGCGCAAACACGGCATCCATATCATGCTCGACCAGCAAGATGGCGTGATCACCAGCAAGCGTTCGCAGCAGTTCGACAATTTGCACCGATTCTTCAGCACCCATGCCGGCGAGCGGTTCGTCAAGCAATAGCAGACTCGGGTCGGTGGCGAGTGTCATGGCAATTTCGACCTGGCGCTGCTCGCCGTGTGACAGCGTCTCGACCGGTCGGTCGGCCTGGCGCGCCAGTCCAACCTGCTCGATCACGCGCAGTGCGGCATCCGATACCGCTCGGTAACGGGCCGCCTGCCGGAAGAACCGCATCGAAGTAGCGAGCCGCGACTGTGCCGCGAGGCGACAGTTCTCAAATACCGTAAAAGGTAAGAACACGTTTGTCCGCTGGTAGCTGCGGCCAACGCCGAGCCCCGATATGCGCGGCGAAGACAGTCCAGTCACATCCTCGCCGCGCAGAAACACGCGGCCCGCACTCGGGCGAAGATCACCGGAGAGCAGGTTGATCAGCGTGCTCTTGCCGGCGCCATTCGGGCCGATCACCGCATGGACCTCGCTCATCCGACACGATAGCGACACACCATCGACGGCTGCAAGACCTCCGAAATGGCGCGACAGGCCGCGCGTCTGTAGAACGACTTCAGACATCAGGACGCCGAGCCGCTGCAGCTGACCGGCGTGCACCTGCAACACCTGGGGGCACGGCTTGATCACTTGTGGCGCGCTTGGGCAGCAAACCGGCGAATCCGCGCGGCAGGTACAAAGCCACCACAACGATGACAGCACCGGTCAGCAACTGCCAATGTTTGGTGATCGTCTGAAAGCTCTCTTCGAGCATCATCAGCGAAAAGGCCCCGAGTACCGGCCCGGCCAGCGTGCCCATGCCGCCAAGGATCACCATCATCAGCACCGAACCGGACACATGCCAGCCGAGCATCTCCGGGTTTACGACACCAAATTGCGCCGCCGCGAGGTAACCCGCAAGACCCGCCAGCGCTCCGGCAATGACGAAACAAACCAGCTTGTAGCGATAGGTGTGGAAACCGAGTGCACTCATGCGCTGTTCGTTGACACGGATACCGGCGATGACTCGCCCGAATGGTGACCGCAGTATGGTGTGAATACAGACAATCGCCGCGAGCGAGAAAAATAGCACCAAATAGTAGAAGTGAACGAAGTTGGCAAGATCAAACGGTTGCCAGCCGGCAATCATCAGCACCGGGCGTTGGTAGATATAGATACCATCGGAACCACCGGCAATCGCGGTGTCGTGAAAAAGATAGAACAGCATCTCGGCAAACGCCAGTGTCGCCATGATGAAAAAGATGCCGCTGGTTCGCAACACCAGCGAACCGATCAAAAGTGCAAGCAGCGCTGCGCAGCCAACCGAGAGCAGCAAACTGGTCAACAATCCGGCGGCCTCCGTGTGCGGTGAGTACAGGGCAAGAACATAGCCTGCCATGCCAAAGAACGCGGCGTGGCCAAGGCTGATCAGCCCGGTGTAGCCGACCAACAAATTCAGGCTGCCGGCAAATATGGTCATGATCAGAATCTTGCTGATGAACTGGACGTAAAAGCGATCACCTAAAAGTGGAAACGCGAATAACAACACAAGCCCAACGAACAGTGCAATCCTGCGGGCTCGAGTGCTCACCGCAATCTCCGCACGAACAAGCCGGCCGGGCGCCAAAGCAGAACGATCGCCATCATCACGAACACGCTCATGCCTGCCAGATCAGGTAGTAACCGAAGCCCGCCTATCTCGACCTGCAGGACTTTGCCAAACGTATCGACCAGGCCAATCAGCAAAGCGGCCGCCATTGCTCCCTTTACCGAGCCGATGCCACCGATGACGACGACAACAAAACACAGGATCAGCACCTGGTTGCCCATGCCCGGAAACACCGACGAAACCGGCGCCGCGAGCATGCCGGCAAAAGTGGCAAGCGCAACACCGAACGCAAAAACGAGTCGGTACAACAAGCCGATGTCGATACCCAGCGACTGCGCCATGTCACGATTCGACGCGCCGGCGCGAATCATCATGCCAAGACGGGTATGTTGAATCAGGTAGTACATGCAGGCGGCGAGAGCAATGCAGACGATCGACAACCAGATTCGATACACCGGATAGGCCAGTGTCTCGGTAAGCGGAATCGAACCAGCCAGCACGGCCGGGACGGCAACGCTGTGCACATCGTCGCCCCAAACGATGCTGCGCATTTCGGAAAAAATCAGAATCAGCCCGTAAGTGAGCAATACCTGTTGCAAATGATCGCGCCGGTAAAGATGCCGGATGAACAGCCATTCCAGCAATACACCCAGCACGACTGACAACGCGAAACCGGCCAGCAGCGCGAGCCAGAAATTTCCCACAGCCGCAGTCAATGACCACGCCAGATAGGCGCCCAGCATGTAGAAACTGCCGTGAGCGAGATTAATTACACCCATGATCCCGAAGATCAGGGTCAGCCCGCTTGCCACCAGGAACAGTAACAGGCCGTACTGGACGCCGTTGAGCAATTGAATGAGAAAAATGTACGGATCCATCGGTCGAAGGCGCGACTGACTGCCAGCTCAAAGTCAACAGCCACCGGCAGAACGAGATTATGCAGTCAACTTCTGCAGCGATGCACAACTGACAGAGACGGGGATCGCTCGTCGCACGTGCGCCGATGTCGTGGCAAAGTCGCGCGCAACCAGCCTGCGCTCACTATTGACACCCTACATACTACAGCCGCGTGCCGGATCCTCGAGAGCTTTCCAGGCCACAGCGATGACTTTGTTGTCACCATTTTCGACGCGGCGCAGGTAGAAATCCTGAATTGGATTGTGCGCTTTGGACATCGTCCACCGGCCGCGCGGGCTGTCGATGACCGCCCCTTCCATGGCGGCAATGATCGCGTCGCGATTCGAAATGTCGCCACCCGCTTTGTCAAGCGCCTGCGCCAGCAATAATCCGGTGTCATATCCTTGCACCGCATAGACGTCGGCTTCCAAACCATAATTTTCGCGGTAGGCGGCACGAAACGCTTTGTTGCGGGAATTGTCCAGCGAGTCAGCATAGTGCAGCGTCGTCATTACGCCTTCGGCGGCAGCGCCCTGCGCGTCAAGCACGCCCTCGGTCAGAAAACCGGAGCCGTAAAGCGGAATCTTGTCTTTCAGTCCTGCGGCAGCGTAATCCTTGACGAATTTCACAGCGCCGCCACCGGCGAAGAAACAGGCAACAGCGTCGGGCTTGAGCGCCGCAATCTCGGTTAACAGCGCCTGGAACTCGACATTCGGGAATGGCACGAACAATTCCTTGATCACGCTACCGCCGGCTGCTTCATAGCCTTCGGCAAATGATTCCAGGGCTTGTTCGCCGGCCGCATATTTCCAGGTGATGAACACCGCTTTGCGATGACCGTTATCGACCATCACTTTGCCGAGCGGATGAGTCGGCTGCCAATTGGAAAACGAGGTGCGGAACACATTCGGTGCGCACAGCTCTCCGGTCGCGGCATTCGCTCCGGCGTTGGGAATCAATGCCAGCGTGCCAGTCTCGCGCGCAACCTTGATCATGCCCATTGCAACACCCGAATGAACCGTACCAACGATTACATCGACCTTGTCACGGTTAATGATCTTGTTGGCATTGTCGGTTGCTTTTGCCGGGTTGGATTCGTCGTCGACCTTGAAGTACTCGACCTCGCGACCTCCCAGCGTACCTCCCTGCTCGGCAAGCGCCAGCCGGAATCCGTTCTCGATAGCAACGCCGAGCTGGGCGTAGGTACCGGTATAGGGCAGCATAAAACCAATGCGCACCTTGTCGGATCTGGCGCAACCTGGCAGCGGCAAAAGCGAGACGCCAGCCAGCGCCCCGACCCCGGCAAGAAAATCGCGACGTGACTGACCATTTGTTACTACTCGAGCCATTCCTCATTCTCCCTGTGTTGCTTGTTATTGAGCATCAGCCGGCCCACGCGAGCGCAGCTTGAAGCGCTGAATTTTGCCGGTCGCGGTTTTCGGCAACTCCTCGACAAACTCGATCCAGCGAGGATACTTGAAAGGCGCGAGCCGCTGCTTGACATGATCTTTGAGCGCATCGGCCAGCTCGGCCGACGCCGTGACGCCCTGCCTGCTAACAATGAATGCACGCGGTTTGACCAGGTTCTGTTCGTCAAAGGCACCCACCACAGCCGCCTCGAGCACGTCAGCATGCGTCATCAGTGCTGCTTCGACTTCGAAGGGCGAGACATACATGCCACTGACTTTGAGCATGTCGTCCGACCGGCCGCCATAAACGTAGTAACCGTCGTCATCGACGCTGTACTTGTCACCGGTGCGGGTCCATTCACCGACAAATGTTCGTAAAGATCTGACTCGCTGATTCCAGTAATGCGAGGCACTGGTTGGCCCCTTGATTTGCAGTTCCCCCAACTCTCCCTGTTTCACCGCCTCGTCATGTTCGTCTACCAGCCGCGCCTCATAGCCCGGCACCGGCAAGCCGGTCGTTCCGTAATGAACATCACCGCAGCGGTTGGAAATGAAGATATGCAACATTTCGGTGGAGCCAATGCCGTCGAGAATTTCACTTCCAAAGTGTTCACTCCAGCGTCGCCCCAGGTCGGCGGGCAGCGCCTCGCCCGCTGACGTGCATACGCGAAGCGCAACCTCCTTGCGCGACGGCAGATCGGGACTGGCCAGCATGGCACCAAACAGTGTCGGCACGCCGTAAAAAATACTTGGTTGATGCCGCTTGAGTCGCTGAAACACCGCAGCAGGTGTCGGCCTTTCGGCCATCAGCACGGTTGTTGCACCGACCGCCAGAGGAAACGTCAGCGCATTGCCCAGACCGTAGGC
>JBFKXV010000186.1:0-5739 GCA_041637935.1 Burkholderiales bacterium
ACTGCTGCTTCCAGATGATCGGCTTCGTTACAGGCGGGAATGATGACGCTGACCAGCGGCCAATGCGTCGATTCGGCCGGCAGACACACACCTGCTTCGCGCAGCAACGGAAGGGCTCGTGTTGACACATACATGTAGATCAACACACCGACCCACAGCGCGCAAAACAAAACAACCGGAAATGTGATCCAGGCGAGGGACATCTGTTACAAGTTTAGTGGTCGGTTTATGTACTTATTTTGAGCACAAACCGTACGAGATGTTCCTGCGAGGCGGGTACACCCAAGCCGATAAACGGTTCTTCTAAGAGGATCAGGTCAAGATCGGGCAGGAGCCGAGGTATCCATACCCGCCACCCTGCCTCCCGGCTATGGAAAACAGGGCAGCGTAGTGCACATCACCGATGCGCACTACGGTGGCAAAGTGAAAACGGCGCCAGCGTCAGAACAGGTGCCGCATTAAATTGCAGTGTGATCGAGGCACGAGGCGAGGAAGTGCTGGCGCCACTCATCTCTTACTGGCTGAAGTTCCGCGTTGCGGGCTTTCCAGATCGACATTGCGTCGTAACCGAACAACGTCGAGTCCTCGAGAAACCCGAGATCAGCTTCGGTGTCTTGCTCTTCGATGAGAATATAGAGCTTTTCGCGGCCGACCCCGCTACCGTCCTTCAACAACTCAACCAAGGTCGTTCTGTTAATGAACTCCACGTTGCGAGCAGCACCACGCATGTACTGCGTCGCTCCGTACATCGCGTTGCGCGCCCAGAACGCACATCGGTCCGTTTCGCCCATATTGGCGACGCGGTCGCCGAATGCAACTGTAGAAAACAGCAATCCAAATATCATTACCAAGATTTTCATGTTCGACGCCCTCCTTTTACTAGTGAGCATGCAACACGTGCGGAAATGTCCCGATCGAACGAAGTTGCTGGTAAACAACTTTTTGCGCGTACCAGGTGATCAGTACCGGTTCGCATTTTCGTCGGCTGCGGATTTGTAGCTCGTCCAGCCGTTCTTCCAGCGCGCGAGGCCACAGCTATGGCTGCGGTTTTCGTAAGCCACACGCTGGACCGCCGGCTGAAAGCTGGCCTCGTTGATCATCGAATGCAAGGCGGCGCTGTATACGCCAGACAGATGTGCCGACAGGAAGCGAACCGCGAAGGCTTCAAACTCGTCGGCTTCTTCACGTGTTGCCCAGCCGCAGGAATGAGCGGTTTCGGCTAGCCAATAAAGCTGCGTGATTTCCTGCACTGCCGTCGAGTATTGATATCTCGTTTCGGCTTGCCCGGAATGAGCAGCCACAGAGAATCCAATGAGGACAATGCCAATCAGGGTATTGCACAGTGAACGTCGGTAATGCATATGCCACCCCCATTCAATCAACCCGTATGACTTCTACGACCGTCCGAGTCGGGAACTTGAGGCTGGCAGCGTGTCAGCAGGCTATCGAGCGTTCCGGATGCGATGTCGCATGCGCGCTTGCTCCTGCCCAATGTTTTTGATGTGTGTTGTTACACGCTATGCATTACGACCTATCCGGATCGTTCACAAACCTGGTCAATCACCATCTCACCAGAAGTGCACGATTTCGGCGCTTATGCTAAATGAATGCAAATTCCGTGCGCAGCGAGGGGCGCGAAAAAACGTCTATTTAACAGATAAATACACGCGGGGAGAAAAACGCAGCAAGCTTATGCGAGATATTGGTGCGCAGCCGCGTTCAACTGTTGTGCAACCTGTTGGCGCAACTCCGGTGGTGACAGCACCTCGACTTCAGAGCCATGTTTGAGGATATCCATCATCAGCTCGGGGTCCTGGCTGTAAGGCACTTCCAGGATATAACGACCTGCTTCGTCAAAACTGGACCGCTGCTGCGGGTGCCAATCTTCCGCCGCGACCCAGCGCGCCCGCTGCGCCGAGAAACGCAGCTTTGCCCACTGCACTTTGTCACCGGAGAAGATGCCGTAACCCGCGCCCAGCAACCGGTCGAGATTTTCTTCTGGCACCTCGATGGCAGAATCTTCGAGCACCTGCGCACCTTCCACTGCATCGAGCGCGAAGCTTCGCACCGCTTCGGCTGAATGACACCAGGCGTCGAGATACCAGTTGTCCCGATAGTGAACCAGGCGCTGCGGCGAGGCATCGCGATGTGTTAATTCGTCACGTGAGCGAACGAAATAGTCCAGATGCAGCCGCCGCCGGTTCATAAGCGCATGGGCGATCTGTTCAAAAAACCGGATGTCGCGGCTGCGCGAGCCCATGTGCAATACACGAATGCGCTTACGCACTTCTTCGGCGGAATGACTGGTCGACTCAATAAGTGACGACAATCGGGCTTTGATTGGTTCGAGACGCGAACCGAGCAAACCGGGTTCGATTTCCTTGAGCAGGCTTTCCATCGACAACAACGCGAGGATTTCGGATTCATTGAACCACAGCCCGGGCAGTTCGTATTCGGGCGCACCCGCGACGTGATCGACGAAACGATACCCGCCCGCCTCGCGGTCCCATTCAATCGGTGCATTGAGCCGGTCACGCATGTACTCCAGGTCACGCTTGAAGGTCGCGCGCGACACAGAAAGATCATCGAGGAAACGATCAATCGTGACGACCCGGTTTTCGCGCAACAGACGATCGATGCGGTAGAAGCGTTCAGTGCGGTCCATCACGCCTCAGCGTGTCAAATAATCAGTCTGTTCTCTTGCCGAACAGTCGCCGCACCGCGTCCTTGATCATTCCCCACAGCAACGCCAATGCATTCAAAGACGTCTCGGGCGGTGCGGTGCCGGCCGCCTGCTGTTGTGCGCCGCTCGACGTCGCTGTCTCGCTGTCGACTTGCTCAACGCGCTTGGCAAAATTACCGGCAAACTGTTTAAGAATCTGGTCCGCAACCGGAACGATCATGCGTCCGCCAAAGGTGGCTGCCTTACCGGTCATCGATACCTCGCTGTTGCCAATCAGGTTCGACTTGTTGTCATCAGTCTTTTCGATGCGTGCGGTGAGGTCCATGCTGGCCCCCGATGATCCGCTACGGTCGCTTCCCTTGCCGACCATGCGAAGTGTCATCGTGCTCGCATCGACCTCGAGCACCTCAATGGTGCCGTTGAAGGAGAGCGTCGCCGGACCAACTCGTGACGTCACCGTACCTTTGTAGTGCGTGTCATCGACGCGCTCGGTGATCTTCGCACCCGGCATGCAAGCAGCAACGGCTTCGATGTCCTGCAGAAGACGCCAGGCGGCATCAGCCGGCACCGGCATCGGAAAGGTCTTCTCAAGATTGACTTTCATACGCTTTATTCGTTCACGAGTTGTCACGCGGCCATCGCGGCCTCCGTCAGGTTCACCGGGCTGTCGTTGGCACGGCAGTGCAGCAGCCGTTGTCATCGCATTCGCCGCAGCAAAGACGGGGGCTTTCCACGGACTATAGCAACTTACCGCGCCGGCCTGCCATTCGCGCCGCCAGACAATGCCATAATTCGCCGGACGATCCTGGAAAACGCCATGAATACCGAGACTTTCGCTGATTGCCTTGCCGCTGACGACGATATTACGCGGATCACTGCTGCTCGCCGATCAGCCAGCTCGACAGCATCGACGTGAACGACCCGAAGACATCAATTCGCGCCGCGAACTGGACCGGGCAGGCCCTGCAACGGCGTGAAGATGCCGCCCTGCTCACCGGCGCCGGGCGCTATGCCGATGATCTCGGCATCCATCCCGGCACGTTGCATGCCGCTTTCCTGCGATCGCCACATGCGCACGCGCATATCAAATCGATTGACTGTAGCCGGGCACTGGCGCACCAGGGCGTGCGCTGCGTGCTGGTTGGACCCGACGTTCGCGGTTGGGCCAAGCCGTTTGTTGTTGGCGTCAAACAGCCGATGGAGCACTGGTGTATCGCGGTCGACAAAGTGCGTTACGTCGGTGAGCCGATAGCAGTCGTGGTGGCAGACAGCCGTTACATCGCAGAAGACGCGCTTGATTTGATTGACGTTGACTACGAAACAGTTGGCGCTGTGGTCGATACGCAAGCCGCAACCAACGCCAACGCTCCGGTGCTGCACGAAGCTGTCGGATCAAACGTGGTGAGCGATCGCCAGTTTGTCTATGGCGAACCGGATGCAGCATTCAACGCGGCGCCACATCGCGTAAAAATCAAGATTCGCTATCCGCGCAACTCTTGCACGCCGATCGAGACCTATGTCGTTGTCGCCGAGCACGGCAGCGAGGGTGACTACGATGTGCTGTCGAACTTCATGGGGCCGTTTTCACTGCACGCAGTCATGGCACTGGCGCTGCAAGTGCCGGCCGCAAAACTGCGCTTGCGTATGCCGCGCGATGGCGGCGGCAGTTTCGGCGTCAAACAAGGCGTATTTCCCTACATCGTTGCGTTATGCCTCGCGGCACGCAAAGCCGGTGCACCGGTGAAGTGGGTCGAAGACCGGCTGGAACATCTGGTCGCCGCCACCTCGTCGACCGGCCGGGTCAGTGAGATCGAAGCCGCGGTCAACAGTGATGGGCGTATCAGCGCGCTCGCGTATGACCAGCTTGATGACTGCGGTGCTTATCTGCGCGCGCCGGAACCGGCGACGTTTTATCGCATGCACGGCTGCCTGACCGGCGCCTACAAAGTGGCGAACCTGAAAGTGCGCAACCGTGTAGTGCTGACCAACAAGACACCGGCCGGCCTGGTGCGCGGTTTTGGCGGCCCACAAGTGTACTTCGCGCTGGAGCGGCTGGTGCAACGTATCGCTGTTGAGCTGCAGCTCGATCCGCTCGAGGTATACAAACGTAACTTCGTGTCTGCCGGCGAGTTTCCTTTCCGCACGGCAGCCGGTGCACTACTGGATTCCGGTGACTATCACGCCGCCCTGCAACTGGCCGGGCAACGCGGTGATCTGGCCGAGCTTTTGAAACGGCGTGATGCAGCTCGCGCCGAAGGACGGCTCTACGGCATCGGCTACGCGGCCATCGTTGAACCGTCGATTTCGAACATGGGGTACATCACCACCGTGATGACCAAAGAGGCGCGCGCCAAAGCGGGCCCGAAGAACGGTGCCATCACCAGCGCAACCGTGAGCATCGATTTGCTCGGCGCGGTGACCGTGAGCGTCGCCTCGGTGCCCCATGGTCAGGGCCACATTACCGCGCTGGCGCAGGTGACTGCCGATGTCTTCGGTCTGCATCCGGACGAGATCACTGTCGACGTTGAGCTCGATACCCGCAAGGACGCCTGGTCAGTCGCCGAGGGCAATTACTCGAGCCGCTTCGCCGGCGCTGTTGCCGGCACGGTTCATCTGGCTGCCGGCAAATTGCGTGACAAACTCGCGCGCATCGCCGCGGCGCAACTGCAATGTGATACCGCTGACGTGGTGTTCGCCGGCGGGAAGGTTTTTGCGCACTCCGCACCCGAAAAGACGCTTTCCTTTTCGCGTCTGGCGAGCGGGCCGCACTGGGCACCGGGCCTGTTGCCCGATGGTGTTTCGCCCGGGCTTCATGAAACGGCGATCTGGACACCCGAACAACTCGAAGCGCCTGACGAGAACGATCGCATCAATACCTCAGGCGCCTATGGTTTCGCCTTTGATATCTGCGCGCTGGAGATCGAGCGCAGCACCGGCAAAGTACGCATCGACCGTTACGTCACGGCGCACGATGCCGGCACGCTGCTCAATCCGGCGTTAGCCGACGGTCAGATTCGCGGCGGCTTCGCGCAAGCGCTCGGCGCGGCGTTGATGGA
>JBFKXV010000187.1:0-5711 GCA_041637935.1 Burkholderiales bacterium
GCAACGATATTTCACAACTCAGATCCGCCCTGCAGGGCCATCGCAGCGTCCTGGTTGGTCAGTCGGGAATGGGCAAATCGACTATTGTCAATGCATTGCTGCCGGATGTCCGCGCACGCACCGCGGAAATCTCCGAGGCCCTCGATTCGGGCAAACATACCACCACCAGCGCGCAGCTTTATCACCTCGACGGGGAAACCAGCATTGTTGATTCACCCGGATTACAAACGTTCGGGCTGCTGCACCTGACCCAAGCCGAGCTAGTCGGTTGTTTCCCGGAGTTCAAGCCATTTATTGGTCATTGCCGCTTCGACGATTGCCGTCATACCGTTGAGCCCGGATGCGCGGTGATATCGGCCGTCACTACGGATAAAACCGGTGACAACAAAACCGATCAGAGAAAAGTCGACGAGCGTCGCTGGTTGGCCTATTGCAAATTGATGACCGAGCTCGATGCCAAGCCGCCCGAATGGGCCTAGTGTAGTGCTTCACTGTTCATGGCGCGTATGTTGGAAGATTAAACCTGCGTCTAAATGAACAAAAGTGGCGAAATCCGCTTCAGAAGGGGCGCAAACCGCAGCGAGGTTGGACACCTCGCGAGGATTTGTAACGCAGAATGAGGGCGATTCTCGCCGTCTTTTGTGCCGTTAATAGTGAAGCACTACACTAGTGGCAGGTAGTTTCAGCTAAACCAGTTCACCAGCGTTACCAGCGCGATCAGAGACATCCAAATCAACACCGACCGCCAAACCAGGCCGACACCGCTCGCCATATGTTCGACGTTGGCATCGTCGCCAAGGCCGAGTTCGGGTCTGAACGCAACGGAGCCTTCTTCATGTATCGCTTCACCAAGTCGCACGCCAAGGGCTCCTGCCCCGGCAGCGAGCACAATACCTTGCTCCAGATTGCCCCACGAATTCGACTGTGTTCTCCAGCAATAGACAGCGTCCTCGAAATCGCCAACGATGGCAAAGGTGATTGCGGTGAGGCGAGACGGTATCCAATCAAGCACGTCGAATGCCTTGCGGGCAAAGCTGCCGAAGTCGACGTACTCCTCACCGCCGCGACCCCATTTCTCGCTAAGCAATGCTGCGAGGCCATAAAGAACTGCGCCTGCCGGACCCGGTATCAAGACGAACCAAAACATCACGCCAAACAGCTGCCGATGCGCACAAGTCAAACCTTCCTCGATCGCCAGTTTGGCAACCTCGGTCGAATCGAGTGCTTCTGCAGGCTTGTTGCGCCATTTCGCAAGTGCCTCGCGTGCGGCGTCTATGTCGTCGTTTCTGAGAGCCTCAAGAATCGAGGTGTAGCTACCGCTGAACTGCCTGAACCCCATCAGGAAATACAGCACTGCCACATTGAAGGCGAGCGCCAGAAGTACGCTTGCTGTACCCAGCAGGTAGAACAGCAGCAAAGCGGCAATCACCAACGGTGCAACTGCAAGCAACCAGGCAATTGTCCCCTGGCGTCGCTCTCCCGCATTGAACTGGCCTGCCAGGTTGTCAAAGTAGCCGGCAAGCATCGACTGAACGGCGTTCGGCGAAGGCTGCGGCCGCACCTGTTCAAGCAGGAGCACGAGGATGAGCGAAACGAGCGTCATGATCTGGCCGCTACCTCACATCGATTAAATTATTGTGGCGCTACGATCTGGATACAATCGAGGCTGACGTTCAGAAACGGCGTGTTCATGATATGCCGGTCATTGAGATCCCGCACTTCTGCGTCCGTGACTGCGATGAAGTTCTTGGCTTCAACCAAATAGTCGGTCACCCGTGCACCCGGGACAATTTCAATGAAGCCTTTTACCCGGTAGGTGCCAGTAAGAATGGTCACTTTCATACGATTTTCGTTGTCTGACACTTTTTCGCTTCTCCGCTTCGAATAAATCGGTCGTGGGCCTGCTTATGTTCTGCCCGACAGTTGCTTCAGGCCGCTTACAGCGCCCATTGTTCGCGAATCAGTCATCCTGGCGCAGCCAGATTCGACGAACCTGCCGAACGATTCGATCATCGACCGGCACGCACCGGCACAGGGCGTAAGGATACCAGCGACTCAGCGCTCACGCTGTAAGCAGGCAAAAAACGAGCCGAAAAGCCATGTCAATCACCCTTGAAGCGCCGCGTCCGGCTATCTTGCGATGATGCGGTTGATGAAGCGCGCGGTGTTGGCGAAACCACCGAAGCTGTAGAAATGCGCTCCGACGACGTTGCTCGTTCCGCCTGCCTCGCAATGGTGCGCCAGGGAAGCCAGCTGCTCCATAGGATCCGAATGGGTGACCAGCTTTGCCGCCGCCACACCCATTCCTGACAACGCCCTGAGCGAGGCGCTTACCCCGCAGCGCTGCGCATAGCGTAACAATGATCTCGTCGATGTCGGCCCGGCCATTCCAACATAAAGCGGCAGCTCGGGATAGGTGCGCGCCATCACAGCGCAATACTCGGCAATACGTGCCGGGACAAAGGAAAACTGGGTGACGATACTGACGTTAATACCTTGCTCGTTGGCGAGCGCGATCTTCTCGGACAACGCTTCATCGAGAACGCGCTGCTCAATGCGCGGATGGCCTTCCGGGTAGCCTGCAAAGCCAACTTCCTTGATCCCGTACTTGGCGAGCGTGCCTTCCCTGAGCACATGCATGGAGCTCGCAAAAGGTCCGGCAGGCGCGGACTGGTCACCGCCGATCAGCAGCACCCGATGCGCTCCGGCGCGCACCGCGCCCTGCACAAATTCCTCGAGCGCGGCGCGCGACTCGAGTCGCCGAGCGGCAATGTGCGGTACCGGGTCGAGGCCTTCATCGCGCAACGCCTCCATCGCGCGCAGCGTCGCATAGTGTAATCGCCCCGGCAGGGCATTCACATATACCCGCGTATTGGCAGGCAGAGATGCAGCGGCATCGGAAATCTGATCCGTATCTCGCGGTGACATTTCTACCGATCCGCTCGATACGAGCTCAACGATGCGTGACTCGATCGTGAGCCCCGAAAAATCGGGCCCAGGTGCCACTGTGCGCGACTCACTCATGAATCACACCTTCCACATATCTTCAGCCATCCTCGGCAAAACCGGCTGGCTGTGCGGATCTGACACAAGGAAGCCGGGCTGTTTTTTTGTACCCGATGATTGTACCCTTGTGCGCCCCTGTTTCATGAATCCGAGCAACACCTCGCGCGGCACGCACAAGCGCTATCCGGAACAAGACAATAGAAGGATTCCTCACACAATGAGCTACAAATATCTGCTTGTGGATATCACCGAGAAGGTCGCTACCGTCACCATTAACCGGCCGGACAAAGGCAACGCACTCGCGCCCGACGTCTTGCTCGAGATAACCGCCTTGTTCTCGGAACTGGGGGCGCATCCGGAAGTGAATGTAATCGTTCTCACGGGCGGCGAAAAGTATTTCTCAGCAGGCTTTGATCTGGGCGAAATTCGCAGACTGGAGAAGGTGTCCAACGAAGCGTATACAGAACTGTTTCATCGAAGCTATCGCTCCATCTTGTTCTGCGAACAGCCGGTCATTTGCGCGGTCGGCGGCGCCGCAATTGCCGGTGGTTTCGACCTGACCATGATGTGCGATATCCGCTACGCCTCGACGCGGGCCAAATTCGGACAGCGCGAGATCGTGTTGTCGCTCACCCCGATCATGGACCCGTTGTGGCGCATCATCGGACTCGGCCGCGCCAAAGAGGTTGCCCTGACAGGGCGCATTTACGGTGCCGATGAAGCCGAGCGCATGGGCTATGTCAGCAAGGTCTTTCCGGAGGGCGAGCTGCTGTCCTCGGTTGACGCCATCGCCAGGGAAATGGCCACCTATGACCGTAGCTGTCTGGCAGAAACCAAGCGCTTGTCGAACCAGGTATTGAACCAGGACCTGGACAGCGCAATGCGGACGCAGGAGTGGTTGTTCAGAACTTATATCGGATCGCAGGACAACCATGAACGCATTGACGCGCTGCAGACGAAACTCGCGCAAGCGCGCAAGAAGCGGAACTGACGCCTGGCAGGCGCCAAAGCAGCTCGCGTGGTGATCGGTAACTCCGCCGCCGAGCAATATCGCTTGGCGGCGGCCACTTGATTTTCCAGGCAACTGGCAACATATTTCCGGTGTAACCGTTTCAGACGTTTTGCCAGGCACTTCGGCATTGCAAGCGAACCAGTGCAGAAACAATCCGACCGCTTCTTACCCCGTTTGATCTGGCTCACTGTTGCCGGCGCGATACTGATCGGGCTGTGGCGCTACCTGCCGCCGCCCAATCACGCGGCAGACCTGCCTGATGCCAGGCCTCGTGCGGTTGCGCCGCGCGGCGACCTTGACGCTGAAGAGCAGTCCGACATTGCACTGTTTGAAAACGCGCGAGATTCGGTCGTCTTTATCAGCACGCGACAGCAAGTTCGCGATTTCTGGACGCGAAATGTGTTCTCCGTGCCTCGCGGCAACGGCTCAGGGTTCGTTTGGGATTCGCACGGGCACATCGTGACCAATTTCCATGTCGTTGAAGGCGCAAGTGAGGCGACGGTCAAGCTCGCCGACGGACGCGATTACACGGCGTCGCTGATCGGCGTGAGCCCAGCTCATGATATTGCGGTGCTGAGAATCGACGTCGGTGAGCAGCGTCCGCCGCCAGTGCCGCTTGGTTCGAGCAATGACCTGCGCGTTGGCCAGAAAGTGTTCGCCATTGGCAACCCGTTCGGTCTCGACTGGACGCTGACCACCGGAATCGTCTCGGCACTGGACCGCAGTCTTGCGCTTGATGGCGGCAGAAGCATCGATCATCTGATTCAGACTGATGCAGCGATCAATCCGGGCAATTCGGGTGGCCCTTTGCTCGACTCCGCCGGACGCCTGATCGGGATGAATACCGCCATCTTCAGTCCCTCCGGCGCTTCGGCAGGGATCGGCTTTGCCGTACCGGTAGATACCGTTAACCGCATCGTGCCGCAAATTATCCGCCACGGCAGATTCATCCAGCCGGGTCTGGGCATTCGGGTCGACGAGACACTTAACCGGCGGCTGTCTGCCGGACTCAACATCAAAGGCGTCATCATCCTCGATGTGCAACGCGGCTCAGCAGCGGCAAAAGCCGGTCTCAGGGCGGCGCGAGTACGCGCTGACGGTATCATCGTGCCCGGCGACATTATCGTTGCCATTGAAAATAAGCCGATTGCTTCGGTGAGTCAGTTGTTCGCGCGTCTCGATGATTTTGAAGTCGGTGATACGGTCACGCTGACTGTTCTGCGAGACGGAGAAGAGGTTCGCGTTGCGGTCACGTTACAGGCAATAGGCTAGCCGGAACCGATTTTCGACCGGAAGCTGCAGAGAACATCAATCGCTACTAAAATGACGCACAGTTGCAATTGAATTCAATGCCGCGCCGGCCTGGAAGGAATAAAGCCATGACCGCAGTTTTTAACGCACGTTCTGCCCGCCTGTCACTGAATGTGCTGACCTGGCTGACAGTGGCAGCCATCAGCACACTGGCCGTAGAGGCGAGCGCGGCAGATCCGGACGAGAATGCGAGTTGGCTGCAGTTAAAACCGCTGCTGTTCGGTGAACGAACCATCCATCGGCATGCAACTGAGGTGCTGCAGTTATTCGTCAATCAACGTGCTGACGATGCGGCAGTGGTGCCGGTGATGGTTCGCACCTACGTCAAACAGAAGCCGGAGCGCTACATCAAGCACGTCTATCTGATCATCGACGAGAACCC
>JBFKXV010000188.1:0-5709 GCA_041637935.1 Burkholderiales bacterium
ATGCTCGCAAAAACCGCGGCGGGTCTCGAACAGGAACTGGTCGACCGGGTCCTTTTGCAAGGGCGGCGGCTCGAGCGTGTAGATAAACGGTTGTTCCCGGTAGATGCTGAGGACGCGCTGGGCAATCTCGATACCGGAAAGCCCGAGCCCGCGCCATTGCCGGACCATGGCACGCGTGCGCGGCGCCGCGTCAGGCGGTAATACCAGGGCGCGCTGCAGTTCCGCAGGAAGCGCTTCGGTGCCGGCGCGGTACACCGGACTGGACTCGGCGCTGTAGCGTTGGCGCTGTTGCACAGGACGATACGACATGACCTGATAGTCCCGTGTCAATACGCTCTTGGGCGGAAGCCGTGAGGGCAGATCGACCACAAACAGCCAGCGCTGATCGTGCGGCTCAAGGGTGACCGAGTATTTCAGGTTTGGCGCCAGACTCTCGTAGCGAAACGACGACAGCGTAATGCGCTGGCCTGCGGCCCAGGTACGCCCGTCGTAGTCCCACATCACCGGGCCGCGCCAATAGAGCTGTTTGGCGTCTTCCGGAGGCGTTTCGAAGTCGGCGCGAAAGGCGATTTCATCAGACAGCGACAGGCGTGACAATGAACCGGGCGACATGGTATCCGACAGGCCGGTGCGGCCCGAGCTCTGAATGCGCGGCAAGCCCCACAAAGGGCCTTCGATACGCGGGAACAGCACGAACAACACCAGCATTACGGGGACTGCCTGGGCGAGCAACAAGCCCGACGTACGAGCAACCTGCAGAAAACGCGCCGGTCCGGCCTGGTGCTGAAGGCTGACCATGGTGCCGGTGATCAGCCATGCTGCGCCGATCGAATACAGTGCGGTGAAAATCGTCTGCGTGTAGAAGAAGTTCGTGATGGCGAGGAAATAGCAGAGTACGACAGTGACGTTGATGTCACGCTGACTGCGCATCTCCAACAGTTTCAGCACCGTCATCGCCAACAGCAACGTCACGGCAGAATCACGGCCGAACAAACTGCCAAACGAGAGCAAAACGCCAGTGATTGCCACTGCCGCGAAAGTAAACAACAGCGGCCTGGCGGGCAGTGGCTTGCGCTCCCATCCTGCATGTACGCGGATCAGCAGCGCGATCAAACAAAACGCGACTGTCCACTTCGGCACGTGCGGGGCATGCGGTGCCATGACCACGACGATGGAGAGCAGAATAGCCGACAGGTTGGCGAAACTGAGGTTCGCGTTCTGGCTCATCGGCGATTTGTCGTGCGGTACAAGGCGAGCGCTTCAAGGCATTGGTTTTGATGCGCATCGCCGGCGCCAAACTCGATCTCCGTGCCGGGCAGTCGCAACCCGTAGCGCAACCCGGCCTGGGTTGCGTCGAGCACCCAGCGCGTCATGCGCGACAGACGTTGTTCGAGCCCGAGCGAGGGTGGGGTTGCCGCGTAGTCGAGCCAAAGCTGCGTTCCCGTTGCGCCGGAAAACAGCTTGGTTGCAAACACGTCGTTTCTTGCCAGCGTTTTCCATGCGATGCGCCGCGGTGAGTCACCGGGACGGTAGTTGCGCAGTCCGGCGAAATCTTCTTCGCCCATACCGGTTGCGTCACCGGGACCGGAGGCGGCATGCACTTCGGGTAGCGCAACCTCGCCGGTCTCGGGGGCCGGATAGACAAGGCAGCTCAAGTCGAGGTCGACGTTGGCCCAGGCGTAAAACAGACCCAATGGGTAGGTTCCGAAAATGCGAAACCTTCCGGGACGCAAAATGCCTCTGTGCTGCGTTGGCATGACGATTTGTGCCCTGGTTTCGGATCCGGGTTTGATGTCGAAATAGCTCGGCCGGTGTTCGCCGAACCGGATCGCCAAGCTGCGGCGGGCAACGCGCCCCGGGTTTTCGACAAGAACGGTAAACCGCGCCGGATCGCCGAGAAAAACCGGCTCGGTCTTGCCGGGTCGCAGCCGCAAATGGGCGAGGTTGCGCCAGGTGTGCAGCATCGAAACGATCCCGGTGCCGGTTAGCAGAAACGTCAGGCCGTAGCCCAGGCCGAGGTTGTAGTTGATCGAGCCGATCAGCATCAAAGCCAGAGTCATGGCGAACAGCAGCCCGGCTGCGGTCGGCAAGATGTAGACGCGGCGTTGCGACAGATCGACCGGCGCACGCTCGACACCTTTGGGCGGGAAAATCCAGTCGCCTATCCGGTCGCGTATTGGCAGAGCCTGCCCGTCAGCTCCGATGTACTGGGTTTGCGTTCGCTTTAGGGTTGCGTCGGACGGCATTCGGTCAAGGATCGGAAGGACTTATTCCATCGGTTGTCGAGAAAACGTAGCGAACGACCCGAGTGCAAGGAGCCGCCTGCTTTGATAGAACCCTGCGCACGACGAGAAAACGAGCAAAGCGAGTTTCGGCGTAGACTCATGTGAGCGAAGCGAACGTGATGTCGAAGCCACAATCCAGGTAGGTAGGCGAGGAGTAAGCGAGCACGCGACACGGCAATCGGGTTGTGCAGTAGTTTTATCGATAATCGATCAAGGAATGGCGACTTCTTCAATCAACCGTTGCGTCAAATCCATTCCTGGCAACGCGGCATAGCCGTTCATCGGGCTGAGTCGATGCCCAACGACACTGGGTAGTACCGCCTGCAAGTCCTCGGGGATGACTTTTTGCCGGCCATCCATAAAAGCCCAGGCTTTCGCAGCGTTCAGCAGATACAGTCCGGCGCGCGGGCTAAGGCCGTTGAGGTAATCAGCCGAATTACGGGTGAAAGCCAGCACCGCTTGCAGATAATCGAGCAGTGCCGGTGCAGTGACGACTTTGCGAACCTGTTTCTGAAGGCTGACGAAGTCTTCCGGCGTGATAACCGGCGGCAGATCATCGATGATGTCACGCCGTTCACGGCCCTCGAGCAGCTCGCGCTCGGCGCCGGCATCCGGATAGCCAAGATGAATGCGCATCAGGAAGCGGTCCAGTTGCGATTCCGGAAGCGGAAAAGTGCCGACCTGGTGAGACGGATTCTGAGTGGCGATAACGAAGAACGGTTCGGGCAACGCACGGGTGTTGCCGTCGACCGTGACCTGATGTTCCTCCATCGCCTCGAGCAATGCGCTTTGCGCCTTCGGTGTCGCGCGGTTGACTTCATCGGCCAGTATGACCTGCGAGAATACCGGTCCGGGGTGAAAGTTGAAGGCAGATGTTTGGCGATCAAATACGGTCACGCCAACAATGTCAGCCGGTAGCAGATCGCTGGTGAACTGGATGCGCTGGAATTCAAGCCCGAGCGATCGCGCCAGCGCGTGCGCCAGGGTGGTTTTGCCGACACCGGGCAAATCTTCTATCAGCAGGTGACCGCGGGCCAACAGGCACGCAATGGTGAGCTTGATCTGTTGTTGCTTGCCAAGAATCACCTGGCCGATTTGTGAAGTAACTGGGTGAAGCAGTTCGGACATGTTGTTAGCGGCTATTGTGTTGATTTATTGGGCTGCTACTTCGGGTGTGAGTTCACGGCGATTACAGGTGCTATGGGTCGTTCTTACAGGCACGATTCGCGCCACTTTCGCTTGGGTGCCGGCATAACGTCTGGCACGACAAATCGCCAATGCCGAATCGGCCTGTAATACAAGTGCAACTGCGATGGCGCGCCGCGTTCGCACCCCGCGATCGCCTAGACGATCAAACCAGCGGCCACCAGGCGATCTTCGGCTACCAGAATGTTATACGTGCGGCACGCCGCCGGTGTGCTCATGATCTCGAAGCCAATCCCGGCTTCGATGAGCGGGCGCAAGTAGGCCGGCTTGGGAAAGTGTTGCGTGCCGCCAGTGCCGATCAATACGATTTCTGCCTCACACGACGCCAGGAATTGAATCGCGTCAGCGCCGAGTTCTTTATTCGGACCGAGCGGCCAATGCGGCTCCAGGCGCGTCGGTAATACCACCAGGCTGGTCAGGTGCCGCTCACCGTTGATCTCGACAAAATCGGCGCCATAGGCGGTGACGGTATTGCGACCGGATGGGTTGGAAAGATGCAGTTTCAAGTCAGGACTTTTTCAGGCTTGAGCGCAACGCCTGGTTGCAGCTCGGTTTCAGTTCCCAGTCGGCTCTCCGGAACGCTTTTTTGCGGCCGAACAACGCTTCCGGTAGCATTATAGCTTTTCCAGTTTTGACAGAGGGTTACGCGCCATCTGTTGCCATGCTGCGGTGCATGAAATGAAACAGTTTTCACGAATTGAACGGCTTCCGCCTTACGTGTTCAACATCACCGGGGAGCTGAAAATGGCGGCCCGGCGTCGCGGCGAGGACATCGTTGATTTGTCGATGGGCAATCCCGATGGGCCGACGCCAAAGCATATCGTCGACAAGTTGGTGGAAACAGCCCAGCGGCCCAACACCCACGGCTATTCCGTATCAAAAGGGATCGTGCGCCTGCGCAAGGCGATCTGCGGTTGGTACGGGCGGCGCTACGGAATCGATCTCGATCCCGACACAGAGGCGATCGTTACCATCGGCTCCAAAGAGGGGATCGCGCATCTGGCGTTGGCGACACTCGAGCGCGGCGATATTGTGCTGGTACCGAATCCGAGCTACCCGATCCATATTTACGGGCCGGTGATTGCGGGAGCCGACATCCATCACGTGCGCAACACACCGGACGTTGACTTCTTCGAGGAGCTGGAGCGCGCGCTCAAGGATACCTTCCCGACACCGAAAATGCTGATTGTCAATTTCCCGAGCAATCCGACGACGCAGTGTGTTGACCTGGGTTTCTTCGAGCGGCTGGTCGCATTGGCCCGCGAATATGGCATTTACGTGGTCCACGATCTGGCTTACGCCGACATCGTCTTCGACGGCTACAGGGCACCGTCGATCCTCGAGGTTCCGGGCGCCAAGGATGTCGCGGTCGAGTTTTTCACCATGTCGAAGAGCTACAACATGGCCGGCTGGCGTATTGGCTACATGGTTGGTAACCGTGATCTGGTGAATGCCCTGGCGCGGATCAAGAGCTACCACGACTACGGCACTTTCACGCCACTGCAGGTAGCCTCAATCGTTGCTCTGGAAGGGCCGCAGGATTGCGTCGAGAAAATCCGCATGACCTATCAGCGGCGGCGCGATGTGATGGTCAGGGGCCTGCATGCAATGGGCTGGATGGTCGACAACCCGAAAGCCGCCATGTACGTGTGGGCGAAGATTCCGCAGCCGTATGCGGAAATGGGTTCGCTCGAGTTTTCCAAGAAGTTGCTCGGCGAAGCGAAGCTGGCGGCAGCGCCTGGTGTGGGCTTCGGGCGCTACGGGGATGATCATGTGCGACTAGCGCTGATTGAAAACGAGGCGAGAATTCGCCAGGCGCTTCGTGGTATCAAGGAAATGTTCCGCAAGGACGGTGTGCTGGATACGGCCAGCAGTATGAAAAAAGATCCTGCGCGTGCTGCATGACGCGTGACGTATCGTCCAATCGCAATGTTGCTAATCCATAGCTGGTCGCAGCGGTTGCGCGGCCTGCGGCGGCCGATATCGGACGTCGATGCCGGCTGCCACCTGTTGGTTGCAGGCGGTGTGTTAAACGGGGGTTTGAGGAAATTTCTATGAAGCCGATGAATATCGGATTGCTGGGTGTCGGCACCGTCGGCGGTGGCACACACGTCGTGTTGCAGCGTAATCGTGACGAGATTGCGCGCCGTGCCGGGCGCGAGATCGTGGTGCGCCTGGCGGCGGCGCGAAACCTCGACAAGGCGCGCAAGGTCGTGGG
>JBFKXV010000189.1:0-5699 GCA_041637935.1 Burkholderiales bacterium
AGCCGCTGGCCAACCGGCATCCGCAAGGGCGCCGAGTTTGTCATGCCGACCATGAAATAGCGCTAAACATTTGTACGGCGCGCTCCGAGCGCGCGCCGTCGCAGACACATCGAACATCACATTGCGTGTTGTACAGATGCCGGCCGAATTAGCAGTCAACCTACAATGAGCGTGTTTCGATTTCACCTTCTCGTGCGGTTCGGCGTCTTGCTTGCTGCATTTTTCGTCGTGTCACCGTGCGCTGCGAATTCGGCGCTGACGATCAATATAAGCGGTTTTGAAAGCGACGACGGGCTGGCGCGCATCGTGTTGTTCGATTCACCGGCCAGTTATCAGGGCAGCGTGCCGCCGTTTCTCATTGTCAGTGTTCCGATCCGCCAGGCACAAGCGACATGGTCGAGCACTGAAATTCCGCCGGGCATCTTCGCGGCCATTGTCCACCACGACCAGAACGCCAATGACGCGCTGGACCGCCCGTATTTTGAGCTGCCAATCGAGCCTTATGGTTACTCGAACGATGTGTTCAAGACCTTCGGAATACCTGACTTCGACGCAGTCAAGTTCACCATTGCCGACGGCAACAACTATCAGAACATCAACATCCAGTACAACCCGCTTGCCGCCCCTTTCGTGTCGTTGCGACCGTTTCGCAACCTGATTGCATTGACACTGGCGCTGGTAGTACCGCTGGTGATTTTCCGCAGCCTGCGGCGATGGTTACCAGCATGGGCTTCAGACAACCGGCTGCTGGGCCGGCTCGGTCTGACACTGCTGTTGTTCATGACGAGCAGTGCGCACTTCACCAGCACCGGCCAGATGATGCTCATGCTTCCCGACTGGGTGCCGGCGCGCGTGTTACTGATCTACGCCACCGGTGTCCTTGAAATCGCCCTCGCAATCGCCCTGTGGGCCCCCGGCCTGGTACAAAAGACCGGATGGGCAATTGCGATCATGCTGGTCATCTTCCTTCCGGCAAATATCTACGCATCGCTGATAAGCCTGCCGTTCGGCGGCAACGAAATTGGTCCTGGCTACCTCGTCGTGCGCGTGCCGTTCCAAATATTTCTTGTGCTGTGGACGGTCTGGGCATGCGACTTGACTCAAAAGAGCGCCGGCCAAACGCCGGCCTCATACCAATCGCGGCATGGCAACGATTGACTCTACAAAACGGTTACGCGGACTGATCGGCACCCCGAACGATCTGGTTCACTTGAAGATTCACCGCGAACTAAACGCCGCGGCACGCGAATTCGTTGCGCGCTCGCCGATGCTGTTTCTCGCAACCTGCAGCAAAGAAGGACGAACGCAAGTATCGCCCAAGGGAGATCAAGCTGGTTTCGTCCACATCGAAGACAACCACACACTTGTCATTCCCGAGCGTAAAGGAAACAAGCTCGCTTTTGCTCTGGAAAATATTCTGAGCAACCCGCGGGTCGCTCTGATATTTCTCGTGCCCGGCACTTGCGAGACATTGCGAATTGAAGGCCGGGCGCAGCTCGACGACGACGCGGCACTATGCCAGCAGCTCTCGGCACGCGGCTCGCCTGCACTGCTCGTTACCCGCGTGAAAATCGACGCGGTGTATTTCCACTGCGCAAAAGCATTTCTTCGCGCCGAACTGTGGAAACCCGACACCTGGAAAGAAAAGATCCCTGTTTCCTTCGGCCGGGAAATCGCTCAACAAGGCGGCCTCGATTCGCCACAAGTTGACGACTTCGACGCCGCAGTGCGCTCCCGCTACAAGACCGATTTGTAGCGCGCGGCGGCAACACACCGCCGCGCATTCCACCATTACTTCATCAGATGCTGCTGGAACCACTCCAGCGCGGGAGTCGCCGACGTTTCGAAACCTTTCACATAGGCATCAAAATGCCCACCCGGAATGATCTCCAATCGTTTCGGTTCGCGAGCATGTCTGAATGCCTCGATCGCCAGATCGGTCGGCGTCAGCGTGTCGTTCTGTGCAACGATCATCATGAACGGCGTCGGCGAAATCAGATGAATGCTCGCACCGGGGTTGTATTCCAATGCCAATTCAAATGAGCGAATGGTCTGGCGGTTTTCCCAGGCCGGGGCACGGGTTTTCCACGCCTTTATGAACCAGTCATAGGAGTCCTGTGTCGGCAGCCCCGACGGTTTCCCCTGCTCGTCAACGACCGGCAGGTAGTTGATTTTGCCGGTGGTGTATTGCTCGACACGATCCGCGGCCAACCATGCCTGTGTGCCGGGAAAGTAATCGGCCCGTATAAGCCGTCGGAAATTATCTATCCCGTTGACCAGTGGCACCTGCGCAACCGCGCACTTCACGCGACGATCGTGGGCAGCAAGGTGGATGACGTGGCCACCGCTGTAGGAAGAACCCCAGATCCCGATCCGGTTCGCGTCTACCATCGGCTGTAAACCGGCCCAGCTAATCGCGTTCTTGTAGTCTTCGTGCTGCATGTACGGATCGATGTGATGGCGTGGTTCACCTTCGCTGCCACCGAAGTTGCGGTAATCGAACACCAGTACCACGAAACCACCGTTGGCAAACCTTGCGGCGTAGTCATCGAGATACATTTCCTTGACCGCGGTCCAGCCGTGCGCCATGACGATGGTCGGGCGCTTCTCATCCCGCCTCATGCCCTTGGGAACATAAAGCCAACCGACCAGCCTCTTGCCGACGCTCGTGAAGGTAACGTCCTGCCTGACGAAATTGTCCGCTGCAAGTGCGGCATTCATTGCGGCCATCACCACGAAAAACAACGAACCGAGCATCCATTTCTTGCATCTAGTCATTTTTTGTTCCTCCCGTTTGTTGACGTTCTGGCTCACTGAACCGTCCGACGCGCTCAGGTCTACGACAGAACAAACCCTTCGTAGCCGTTGTCGGCGCTCTCCCTGAATTTCTGGACGTAAGTCGGTAATCCCATCGGGAAGTTCAGAGTCTCGACGTGTTTGCCTGGAATGTTCGATCCCTGATACCAGGACTTCGCTTTGGGAAACAGGCTTGAAGCCCAAAACTCGTTGATCATCCTGGACCACGCTTCCTGCGCCTCGGGCACCGCCTCGAAGCGGTGCAGTCCCTTGTCACGCATATGCTGGAGCATTTCAATAATCAGCTCACCCTGGTACTCGGCGCTGGTCGGACCATTACAGAAGCCGCAAGGCGACTGCGGACCGTAGCCGAAAATCAGGTTCGGGAATCCGGCTGTCGCCACGCCGAGTTGGGTGCGCACTTTATCGGCCCAAACTTCTTTGAAATTCTTGCCTTCGGTACTGTGGATATCGATGCTCGTCAGACCGCCAGTGACCGCGTCGAAACCCGTCGCCAGTATCAAAATGTCAAGCTCATGCTCGCCGGCCGAGGTCAAGATACCCTTTGATGTGACTTTTTCGATCGGCGTTTCGTTGACATCCACAAGGCTGACGTTGTCCTGGTTGAACATGTCGTAGTACCACTGTTCGAGTGAAGGACGCTTTACACCGAATGGATGAGGCGGCGCTGTCGGCGCGAGCTTTTCTGCCACGGCAGGGTCCTTGATTCTTGCCCGCACCTTGTCGCGCCAGAAGTCATAAGCAAACCTGTTAGCCTCTTCCGAGAACAACGTGTCCTGATAGGTTGCTAGCCAATAACGGAAGCCGCCCGCAGCCCACAGCTTTTCATAAGTGGCATTTCTCACGTCCGGTGCGGTCTCGGTCGCGTTCTCCGGAATGAAATCGAATCCGAAACCGGCAAACGACCCGCCGCGCGCCTTGAACGTTTCCGGATACTCGACCTTCATCTTGCGGTTGTCTTCTTCGGTAAGTTTTTTCTGTTGCATCGGTAACGCCATATTCGGCGTTCGCTGGAATACCGTAAGCTGGGCAGCGTCCAGCGATGCTTCCTGCGAAACCTGAACGCCGCTCGCGCCTGTGCCAATAACGCCTACCCGTTTGCCTGCCAGACTCAGACCCTGCTGCGGCCATAATGCCGTGTGATGACACTCGCCCTTGAAAGACGACAGACCTTCTATTGCCGGAAGGTACGGCTTGGCTCCAAATCCGGCGTTAATATCGAGGAACGATGCACGGAAGGTCTGGCCGTTGTCTGATCTTGCAATCCACTGATTGCGCGCTGCATCGAACTCGGCTGAACCGATGCGGGTGTTAAAGCTGACGTCTTTGGCCAAATCGAGGTTCTTGTCGACGTAATCGAAATACTCGCGCACCTCTCTCCAGGATGGGAACAACTCGGACCAATTCCAGTCTTGCCACAGATCCTCACGAGTAAACTGATAAATCTGGCAATGCGTGTCGGTGCGCGCGCCCGGGTAACAATTCCAGTGCCAAACGCCTCCGAATCCTGAGCCGGCTTCAGCCAGGTGCACCTTGAATCCCAGTTCACGAAGTCGATAAAGTTGGTACACACCTGAAAAACCGGCACCGACGATGAGCACATCCAGTTCATCAAAAGATTTCTTGTTCGGCATTGTTGACTCCCCCTTGGTATGCAACTGATTGGTATGCAACTGTTTTGTGTGCGATTGATTAGTGACACTGCAAACGACAACACAAGGCTACACCTCGCCGTGCAAGAAATACATGAGAAATACTAACCTCGCGTTGTTTTTACACGCCCCGGTCAGCGATTCGGCAATGCAGTATTTCTAAAACCCCTTTTTTAACAAAGAATCGCTTAGCCTCAGTGCACATTGCCGATGGGTGATCCCGCGCCGCAAAAAAAAGCGCCGCGTTCTTACGCTTTGGATGCGCGATAGAAGTTGACGATCTCGGTGTTGTCGCGCTCACCCAAGCCGTCGGCGACCATTTTCCGAAACAATTCGGTAACACCTGCTGTCACCGGCAACGGTGCGCCCAGATCACGGGCCAAATCGTGAATCAGTTCCAGGTCTTTTAACATCAAGGCGGCGCGACCGGTAATTGAAAAATCGGACGCCACCATTTTGGGAAACATTTCCTGCAGTTGCCTGGAGTCGGCGCGTCCGCCTGTCAATGCCGACGGGATTTTCGCCGTGTCGATGCCGGCGCGCTCAGCCAATCCGCAGGCTTCGGCCAACACAGCAAGCCCGGTGGAAACTAACACTTGATTGATCATCTTGGTCGCCTGCCCGGCGCCGTTCGGTCCCATGAGGGTCGCGCGGCTGGCGAGCGAGTCCCATAGCGGTTGTGCCTGCTGGAACACATTTTTGTCGCCGCCAACCATGATTGCCATTCTCCCTTCTCGCGCAGCAGGTGCGCCGCCGGAAATGGGTGAATCGAGCCACGCCATACCACATTGATTCTTCAGACGCTTCGCCATTTCCTGCGTTTGCGTCGTGGCACACGTTGACATGTCGACCAGCACTTTGTCGGGGCTGCCGGCCTCGGCGACGCCATTCTCGCCGAACACCACTTTTTCAACGATAGTGCCGTCGCTAACGCAGGTAACAACAAAGGTGCTGCTGCGCGCAAGTTCCGCCGCACTCGATGCCTCGGTCGCACCTTGTTTCAGCAATCCGGCAAGCTTGCTGCGGTCGCGATTCCATATCACCGGTGCGAAGCCGCAATCGATTAAACGCTGCATGATGGCACTGCCAAGTACGCCGGCTCCGATGCACCCGACGCGTGGTTTCTCGTTGCTCATGGAACCTTCCTCCCAAGTGATGACACACGGGACATGAGACTAGGGCCTGTTAACACATATTGGATCGGTGCGACGGCGGTCAATTTGGTGTGAG